>JAIFKY010000250.1 GCA_020049345.1 Anaerolinea sp. | reverse complement strand
TCCGAACGATATGCGCTGGAATATTCAATATTGTCTTCCAGCGCAAGGATAAGACCGCGGGTTGCTCTGTTGGAGGTGTCCATGGGCTTGCAGTTATTTGTTGGCGTCTTGATCGAGATGTAAATATAATCATAATCTGCGCCAAAGTAGGCGGATTCGCGATTTAGACATTCCAGCCCTTCATCGATGCAGCCTTGAATGCCATTCCTGTGCCCGAGAAACTCCCAGTAGTTTACTTTCCATACTGGATGCCCGATTGGCTTGGCAGCGCGAGTGGGCAGTCAAAATCAATATTTTTTGGTGGATGTTCTTATGGTTCATTGTGTAGTGATGCTGGTTAAGAATTGGAATGTAGAACGTGAAAAATAATCCTAAACTCAACTTTACGATGCTGGTTTTTTTTATCATGCTTAGTGTTGTGCTGGCGGTGTTAGCATATTTGTCTGGCGGCATGGATTTTGGAGTGTACTATGCGGCGGGGCGTGTATATTTGCAGGGTGGGAATCCTTACGAATTTAGCCAGCTTTCTAAAGAGATCATTTCTTCCACAGGAAAACTGAATAATCCGTTTTATTATGCGCCGTGGTTCATTTGGACAATACTGCCTTTTTCTGTTTTACCCTATTCACTCGCGCGCGTATTGTGGGCGTTTTTGAACTTTGTATTGTGGTTTTTTAGTTTAGTCAATCTCGGGAAATTAATGGATTATCCCCAAAGAGGCTGGCGGCGCTGGGGAATGTGGCTTCTGGTCACTTTTGTTTTCGCGTGGAGTACGTGGGGCTTTGAGCAGGTCGGGATATTAATCTTTTTTATATTCACGATCACGCTTTTGTTTGCCAAACACAATAAATGGGATGTGGTGGGTTTTTCGCTTGCGCTTTTATTGTTTAAGCCAAATATTACTGTTCTTCCCGTTGCATGTATTTTGCTTTGGTTGATCTTGCGTGGTAATTGGCGTCCCGCGTTTGTTGCTGGCGGTGCATTAATTACAATGGCGTTGCTCTCCATCTTCATTTCATCGAATTGGTATCTCGCGCTTTTAGAACCTGATAAGGTCACGGGGCTGTCTCATACATTGGATTCTTCAGGTATGGTCGAGATTACCCGTCACAATACAACTCTCCTGGATTTTCTTTCTGCATATAACATAGTTGGTAATGCCGCTAATTTCATTTATGCGATTGTTATTATTTTAGGTGTGGTTACAATCACGTTGATCTTATATTACTCCACATCTCTTTTGCAAGTTGTTGCGCTGATCCTTTTGGTCAATTTTGCGGTTATTCCTTATGCGTTGTTTTACGATTATCCCGTGCTTGTATTCACCCTGTTTTACGCGAATTTCTTGCTATTGCAGAAATCCTCTTTAACATGGATGCGAACCACGGCAAACATACTGATTCCGCTTAGCCTGTTTATTGGAGATTCGATTTCGTTTCGATATTGGATCGTTATCATACTTGCGCTGTTTATGGCTGCGTCAATTTTTTCTCGAAAAGGACAACCTTCTCCGAGCGATACACAGCCGAATATTCCTGTGTACCTTCCAGCGCAGTGATCAATCCACGCGTTGTTCGTGTTGATTGGTCTGATAGTTCGCAATTTTTTGTGGCTGGTGCAATGGATATGTAAACATAATCGAATGGCTTTTCAAGCGCACTAGTTTCCCGCGCAAAGCACTCTGTTCCTTCATCAATACAACCTTGCAGGTTATGGATTTGGATCATGTTTTTTCCAAAATCATTGCCTAATAGCCACTCGCTTCCCTGCACGGTGGTTAGGCTTTCTCTTTTGGTCAAAGATGGAAACCACTCATTAATCGGGTCGCAAAAAGCGTTTTGATCGCCTGTCATCACCAGAAAATTGCTATCTTCAGGCGTATTTTTCTTGATCCACTGCATTGCGATTCTTTCTGGTTCAGAGAGATGTCTTGCTGAAAGGGTAAACCCATAATACATGGAATTGCTGAACATATAAATGGCAAGGATAATAATAAATGCAGTCAGTTTTTTATCGCCCGTTTGTATGTTTGATATTCCCGGAAGAACGATTTCTGAAATAAAAAATCCTGCCGCCATTGCCAGCGGAATATTTCCTATCACATGCGCACTGCGCGGCAGCGCTAAAAACACGACAAGCAGCAGGAGCGGAATAAAATAATCTTTCTTTGTAATCAGCAATGCAATTCCCAATATTCCCAATGCGCCTAAAAGTCCCAGGAATGGTTCTTCAGTCAGAAAATTAATATTCAGGATTTTGAAGATTGAGTCGAACGAATGTAACCCTGTTTGGGATATGGAAATAAAAGGCTCCATCCCATGCCTGTAAATGACCATTCCGTACCATGGCGCTGCAATGATCAAAACACCCAACGCAATTAATGTCCCATGCAGGACGTTTTTTAGTGAGCGGGATTTCATCACCCAAATGTATAGTGCAATTGCAATTGTGTAGATCGGCGTTTCTGTGTGACTTAAGACAGTTAACCCTCCAAAAATAACTGCGCCCAAAATACTGCGTGTATCGTTTTTTGTAAACCCACGATGAACGTATCCAAGTGTAAACAGCATAAACAACACCCCGAGACTGCGAGTTAATCCGCCGCCCATGGATAGCCACGAGGTTAAGTGGGGAGTCATCGCGTAAACCAGCGTGGCGACTGCACTTTGAAATTTACGGTTTAAAACTTCTTTTGCGAAAAAATAAAAAGCGGGAACACAAAACGCGTTGAGTATCCCCGGCAGCCAGCGGATGACTGCCAGCGGTGTGATGTTGAATAGGTCGCTTATTCCTGCGCCGATATAAAACCCTAAGGGCGGATAAGCAAAGGGGATTGATATGTGGTTATATGTTGTGAACAGCGGCGGGATGTAATGATTCGCCTGCAAGTCCTTCATCATCGTATAAAACATCCCGCCATCGTTGACAGGGAATCCCGCCAACCATGCGGGCATAATTCTGAACCACGCGCCAAAAATAATTGCGGCGAGCAGGATCAATATTCCGATTTCGTCTTTGCTGGGCTTGGATTTTGGCAGCATGAAGTTCTCAGGTGGTTATTTCGCAAACTTCTTCTGCCATTCAAACACCCTGTTTAGCGCCTCGATGGGGGAAAGCGCATTCACGTCCAATCCCATTAACTCATCCAACAGCGGACTGGTCTCAGGGAATAGCGCGGCTTGTTGCGCGGCTTGCGGATTGATCTTAACCGCGCGCCCTGATGTCTTTTCGAGTTCAGCCATGATCTCGTTGGCGCGTTGAATCACGGGCGCAGGCAAGCCTGCCAGTTGCGCCACATGGATTCCATACGAACGGTCTGCGCCGCCCGCGATAATTTTATGCAGGAACACAACTTTATTATCCGCCTCGCTCACCGCCACGTTGTAATTGCGGATGCCCGGCAGAAGGTCAGCCAGTTGTGTGAGTTCATGATAATGCGTGGCAAACAAAGTCTTCGCGCGTAGTTGCGGATGGTTATGAATATATTCGATGATTCCCCATGCAATCGAAAGTCCGTCATACGTTGATGTGCCGCGCCCAATTTCGTCCAAAATCAACAGACTGCGCGAGGTGGCGTGATGCAAAATATTCGCGGCTTCCACCATCTCCACCATAAAGGTGGATTGCCCCGCGTGAATTTCATCCTGTGCGCCGATGCGGGTGAAGATTCGATCCACCAGCCCGATCTTTGCAGATGCGGCAGGAACAAACGATCCCATCTGTGCCATCAACGTAATCAACGCCGTCTGGCGGAGATATGTAGACTTTCCGCTCATGTTCGGTCCCGTGATGATTCGCACCACTTCGCCTTTTTCGAAGATGACATCGTTGGGGATGTATCGGTCTGATTTTAACAACTGCTCGACGACGGGATGGCGTCCCTCGTGGATTTCCAACTCACTTCCTTCGTGTACCTCGGGCTTGGTGTAGCCGCCCAAAGCTGCTGCTTCGCCCAAAGCGGATAGAACATCCAGTTCGGCGATGGCGCGCGCTGTGGTAAGAATCTTGTGCGCAGCCTTCGCCAGTTCCGCGCAGACTTCACGAAACAGGCGCATCTCGATTTCTTTGATGCGCTCTTCCGCGTTCAAGACCAGCGTTTCATATTCCTTCATCTCAGGTGTGATGAAGCGCTCCGCATTAACCAGCGTTTGCTTGCGGATGTAACTTTCCGGCGCCCTGTCTGCCGCGCCGCGCGAGATTTCAATGTAATAGCCAAAGACTTTGTTTGTCTGCCGCGCCGCGCGAGATTTCAATGTAATAGCCAAAGACTTTGTTGTAGCCGACTTTGAGGGTCTTGATTCCCGTCCTTTCGCGTTCCACGCCTTCGAGGTTGGCTATCCAATCCCGCGCATGTTTCGAGGCTTCGATCACGCCGTCCAACTCCGCCGAATATCCTGCACGGATCACACCTGTATTTTGCAAGGTCGCAGGCGGATCGTCGTCAATGGCATTTTGTAGAATCAAATACTGTTCTTCACAAACTGACCATTGCCCACTATTCACTGATAACTGATTCCCAATTACTTCCTTCACCTTCGGCGTTTGCCCCAACGTATTTCTCATAGCCACAAGGTCGCGCGGTTGCGCCTGCCCTGCAATGACACGATTGACCAGCCGTTCCAAATCTGCAAGCGGTTTCAGCGCGTCACGCAGTTCGGCGCGGATCATTCCATTGCTGACAAAATATTGCACGCCAGCCTGTCTTTGCCTGATTTTTTCTACCTGCAACAAAGGCTGACTGACCCATTGATGCATGAGTCGTTTTCCCATCGGCGTGATGGCAAAATCCAATGTGCCAAGCAGGGAGCCTTTCCGTTCGCCGCGCAGGGTTTCATCCAACTCCAAATTTCTACGGGTGGATGCGTCCAACGTCATGAATTCGCTCAGGCTGTAGGCGCGGAGGGAATTCAGCAAGTTCAGCGCATCAGGCTGGGTTTCTTTGAGATATTGTACGATTGCGCCCGCCGCCCTCACGCAAAGGCTGTGTTCTTTCAACCCAAAACCGACCAGCGTAGATGACTTGAAATGCGCCAACAGGGTTTCGTTACACTTGCCGGGTTCAAATTTCCAAGCGGGCAGGGCGGTCAGATGTCCTGTGATTCCGTCGGGCAGGGTCTGGCTGTCGGGGTATAAAATCTCAGCGGGGTGCAGGCGTGTCAATTCGGCGCGTAAGGCTTCAAGCGGAAGTTCGGTGACAGCAAACTCTCCCGTAGTCACATCTGTATAGGAAACAGAAGCCGACTTGTCCTCCAGCAAAATTGCGGCGAGGTAGTTATTTGCATCGCCGGGCAAAAGCCCGGGTTCGGTCACAGTCCCTGGAGTCACCACCCTCACCACCTTGCGTGGAAAAATCCCCTTTGCAGGCTGTTCGCCCACCTGTTCGCAGATCGCAACGTGATAGCCCTTTTCGATCAATCGTGCCAGATAGTTTTCCACCGCATGGTAGGGAATGCCAGCCAGTGGCGCGCGCACGCCGTTGCCAATGGGGCGTGAGGTCAGGACAATATCGAGTTCACGCGCCGTGATCTCGGCGTCTTCGTCGAAAGTTTCATAAAAATCGCCAAGGCGAAAAAATACGATGGTGTCGGGGTACTCGCGTTTGATATCCAGATATTGCTGGCGGATTGGGGTTACATC
>JAIFKY010000064.1 GCA_020049345.1 Anaerolinea sp. | reverse complement strand
GCGATGACCATGTCGGGTTTGTATTTGTCGAACAGGTCGGCGTAAATATTTGGCGTGAAGCGGTTTTGGATCCGCACCAAAAGTTTGCGGGCGAAGGCGAAGTTCCGCAGAAGGATAATCGCCAACGCGGACGGAATCCAAACGCCCAAACGGAACTTCCAGCCGTTTTCGCCCCACACTTCCCAGATGTGACTGTCCATGGCTTCGGTGTTGATACGGCGCGAACCGCCCACGCGGAGCAGATAGACGAGCAACGATTGCAGGCGCGGACTGACCTTTTTTGCATAGTCGTTTGCCTGCTTCAACCGCAAGCCTTCAAAAGTTAATCCAGCGCGCGCAAAACGCTGCGAAATTTTTTCCTTTGTTTCATCGTCGGTGAGGACGACGACCTCAATGCCCGCGTCGAGCAGCGTCGAGACGACGTCGCTTTGCAGGAAGTAGATGATTGCCATGCCGTGGTCGGCGGAGATGAAGATACGTTTGGTCATGAGTCCTTTTTGGGTGGATAGTAATAGGTCAAAGACCTTCGTATTTTAGCACGGGGATTATATCCCCGCGCGCTGTTTGGGCGTGGATTCACTCCGTCGGACAGGATCCTCTACCAGCAAAATCAGGTTGCGGTTAGCCATCCTCACAAGAATGTTAACCCGTTTAATTGACGCATTATCATCTTGCATGTATAATTTTTGTATCTATCCCTCATGGAGGGGTAAGTAGAGGATATATGGCGCTTCGTGGAAATTTACGCGACTTTACAATTACACAACTTCTCAACCTGATTAACCTTGCCAACAAAACCGGCACCCTAATTTTGGACGGTCCCTCGGAACAAGCCCATATTTCATTCCGCGAGGGCAAACTGGCTTATGCGCGGCTTGGTCCCGATGATGGCGGTCTTGCGTCGGTCTTGCACAAGGCGAATAAAATTAATGCCAATCAATATCGCGCCATTGCAGATCGCGCAGGTCTGATGACTGATAAAGAACTTGGCTTGCTTCTTATTAACGCAGGCTATGTCACCCAGGAAGATATCCTCCTTAATTTACAGGGATACTTTACCGAAGTGGTGCGCAAGTTATTTACCTGGGTGGAAGGCATTTTTCGTTTTGAAAATGAATTACTTCCGCCGGAAGGCCGCATCAATGTTAAACTTGATTTGGAAAACATCATTATTGAAGGCTCGCGCCAACTGCGTGAATTGGAACAGTTGCAGGATGAAATTCCGAGTCTTGACATGGCGCTTAAATTTACGGAAAGACCGCTTACCAACGTCAACTTGAGCGTTGAAGAATGGAAAGTGGTCAAGTTTGTTGATCCAAAGAATACAATGCGTCAAATTGCCAGCACCAACAAATTGAGCGATCTTGACGTTCGCAGGATTGTGTACGGCTTGTTACAGGCGGGTTTGGTTGAATTGGCAAGACCCGCTGGCGTAGTTCCCCCGCCGAACCCGAAACAATTCCCAGTGCAAGATAAGCAGGAACAAAAAACTTTGATCAATAAATTAATTGGTCGCATTCGAACGCTGTAATCATCAGGGCTAGAAGGATAGAAATTATGCAAACGGTCAAAATGGTAGTAACGGGTCCATTCAGCGCAGGCAAGACACAGTTTATTCAGTCTGTCAGCGAAATTGATGTGGTAGCCACAGAACGTAAAATCTCATCAGACGAAGAACGCACTGTAAAATCAGCGACAACAGTGGCAATGGACTTTGGGCGCATCACTGTGGATGAAGACCTTGTTCTATACCTGTTTGGAACACCCGGACAGAAACGCTTCGATTTCATGTGGGAAATTCTTTCAGAGGGCATGTTGGGCTTTATCGTCATGGTAGACAGCACCCGTCCTGAAACCTTCCGCGAAGCGCGCTCCATCCTCGAAACCTTCCGCGCGTATGCCCCCACTCCTTTTGTGGTTGCCGCAAACAAACAGGATGTGGAAGACGCCTGGGAACTCGAAGATGTCCGTCATGCGTTACGCCTCGACAGCAACACAAAGCTTTTGCCCTGCGTGGCAACGGATCGCAGCACCGTAAAAACGGTCTTGCTTGAGTTGTTATACAGCATCCTTAAAGAAATGGAATCCGGAAAATAGGGGAAGGATTTATATTTTGCTGTGTCTTCAATTACCACTGATCAGGGAATAGTTCATTACGAAGTATACGGACGCGGGCGTCCGGTAATCCTTTTGCACGGATGGCTTGGCTCATGGGGGCTATGGCAGGAGACGATGGCTTATCTAGGCGCGTTTTACCGCACCTACGCACTGGATTTTTGGGGGTTTGGCGAATCAGGCAAAAAACGCGAAACGTATGCCGTTTCAGATTTCGTAACCCTCGTAGATCAATTCATGGAACAGTTGGGAATTGTGCATGCTCCGCTGGTGGGACACAGCATGGGCGGCACAGTGAGCCTTTCTGTTGCCATTAAGTATCCAGAACGCGTCAGCAAAGTGGTCGTGGTAGGTTCGCCCATTATCGGCTCTTCGCTTGCGCCCATGCTTAAACTCTCAGGGTATCGTCCAATCGCATTTATGTTATTCAATATGATGGGGGTATTTCGCACAGGAATGAAAATCTACTCGCCATATATATGCAGGGATCCGCGTTTCCCAGAGATGATGGACCGCGATCTTTCACGCACCACAGTCGAGTCTTTTTTGCGTTCCATCGCCTCGCTTCGACGCACAGATTTGATCCCCATGCTCCCACAAGTTAAAGTACCCACAATGGGCATGTACGGGGATAAAGATGTAATTGTTCACCCCTTGCAGTGGCAGCCATTACAAACAGGAATACCACATGCGGTGATCGAGCGTTTTCCCACAGCCGGGCATTTTATCATGTTGGAAGAACCAACCACATTCAGCCAAAAATTAAAAACATTTCTCGATCAACCCATCCCCACTCCCCAGCCTTAGCCGGACTACGCGATGTGTATCCAACGCTTTACCTTTCACAACGCAGGGGCAATAACAGTTTTGTCGATGCGCGTTTTATCGCATACTTTGATTTATAATTATGTACTATGTTGAAAATTATTCTGCACGCGCAGAACCAAATCATGCCGTTTTGCGAACCAGCGCGCGAATTACGCATTCAAAATGCGCCGCTTTGGTTGCATCAACGCGATTTACTCGCGCCTTATGTGACACATGAATTGGAATTAAAGAAGGGTGAACGACTGCAACCTGTGCGCGAACAGGCAATTGTTTATCGCGACAATCTATTTTTTGACGAAGCCTACATTCAAGCGTTCATGGAAAAAGCGATAAAAGGCAACAAGCCTGTACGCGCCGCCTTCCATGCCGACGATCCCGCCTTTCGTGAACACGCCCTGCCGCTCTCCACTTCTTATACGCCTGCGGGAAGTTTATACCTTGCTGACCTATGGTACTACCCTAATGGACCTGTCGCGGGCGTGGAACCGCTTGTCATTGATATGCAGGCAAAAGAGATCGGCTACTACCATGTGCCAACCTACATGGGAGACAGAAGCGGCGACCTTGTTTTTCAAGTTCCCCTGCGCGCATTACTCGCCATTGATTCATGGGTGCATGTCTTTATTGCAGATGTGGTATTTGGTCTGTTTGCGCGCGGTGCCCGCTATGAAAAAAAGGCAAATGAAGAACTTTCTTTCAAACTCAAGATTATCGGAAAAGCCATTTACGAGGGGCGTCAGGTATTGGAGTGCTCCGAAGTTGTAAAAATCGGCAAGAATTGCGTTATTGACCCAAGCGCTATCATTAAAGGACCCACAACCATTGGCGATAACGTGACCATCAATGCGGGCGCAGTAATTGACAACAGCATTATTGGGAATAACGTCAATGTATCACAGGGTGTGCAGGTGATGCTTTCTGTCGTAGGCGATGGTACATTCCTGCCGTTTCGCGCAGCCCTGTTTATGACAACCATCATGGAAGACAGCATGGTGGCGCAAAATACCTGTTTGCAAATGTGCGTTATCGGAAAAAGAACCTTCGTTGGAGCCGGCTCCACATGGACAGATTACAACCTGATCCCCGCGCCCATTCGCGCGCGCGACGGCAACGGCAAACTGGGATTGTCGAACCGCCCAGTGATGGGTGGTTGCGTGGGTCACAATTGCCGTATTGGCGCCGGCATGATCATTTATCCCGCACGTACCATTGAGTCAGATGTTGTGCTGGCGGCATCCAAGGAACGACGGATGATTGATCGTGACATTGCTTTTGAAGACAGCGACCATCACAATCTTAAGTTCTCTGAGTTACATCAAGTTCTGTATCATAAACAATCGAAGGATACTTCAGAATCGTGGTAAAAAATGGATAGTTTCGCATTCATCATTCATCCCATTGATCCCAAGCGAGATGTCAGCCGTAAGTTCCCCTTTTTAGGGCGCATATTGAGCGAAAGACAAATAGATTTTTTCTCCACCTTCTTTCCGCCTGTTTATATTTCAGAGATCGAAGGTATTACATCTCAAGCCACAGGCAAGACCATCAAAGGCTGGTTCATTGCATGTCCATATACCCCGCGCCGCATGATGGAGTTGCCTGAGCGCGCGGTCTATCGTAAAATTATACAGACTGGGCACATGGCTGAAAAACTCGGCGCAAACATCCTTGGACTTGGCGCCTTCACCTCGGTTGTAGGCGATGCCGGCGTGACCATTGCAAACGAATTGGATATCCCTGTGACCACCGGTGATTCATTTACAGTGGCAATGGCTGTACAAGCCATTCGGGATGCAGCGCGTGTAATGGAAATAAAAATCGAAGATGCGACTGTTGCCATCGTCGGCGCGACGGGAGCAATTGGTCACGTTTGCGCTGAACTGTTGGCTGGTGAGGCGGCGCGGGTTTTGCTCGTGGCCCGAGACGAGAAAAAACTCGAAGCCCTTCGCGACAAACTCACGCCTCAGGCGCGAAGCGAGCTTATCATCAGCACAAAAATGGATGTTCTGAAAGACGCACAATTAATCCTGACAGTGACAAGTTCGATCCACGATATTATTCACCCGGAGCATTTACAACCAGGAAGCGTCGTTTGTGATGTTGCCCGCCCTCGTGATGTTTCTGCAATGGTAGCGGCGGTGAGAGATGATATATTAGTGATTGACGGCGGCATGGTAGACGTGCCTGGCGCTGTGAATTTCAATTTTGACTTTGGTTTTCCTGAAGGCAAGGCGTACGCCTGTATGGCTGAAACCATTGCGCTGGCTTTGGAAGGCCGCTTTGAAGATTACACTGTAGGCAAAGACATAACGTTGGAACGCGTGAAAGACATTACAGCGATTGCAGAACGACATGGTTTTCGTATGAGTGGATTTCGCTCGTTTGAGCGCGAAGTTACAAATGAACAGATCGAAATCGTTCGACAAAACGCCCGCAAAGAGTTACGACGCGCGCACGGCGCTGCATAACTAAACTAGAATTATTTTTTTCTACCCGTACTTTCTTAAGAAAGTAAAATTGTTTATATAATAGGCAAGCGGTAGAGGAGGCTTAACATGGGAAATTCCCGGCTTTTGGTAGTGGAAGATGATATCGATATTGCCAACATGCTCAAGATTTACTTCACCAGTCTGCAATATGACGTGGATGTAGCGAATCGCGGACGCGACGCTTTGGAAAAAACAAAGCAGGTTCTGCCGCACTTGATCGTATTGGATATTATGTTGCCGGATATTGACGGTTACGAGGTCTGCCGCACCTTGCGGACAAGCACCCGCACCAGTCATATTCCTGTGATATTCCTTACGCAAAAAGACGAACGCAGCGACAAACTGCAAGGTCTTGAATTGGGCGCAGACGATTACATCACCAAGCCCTTTGACATTGAGGAATTAAAACTGCGCGTGCAGGGCGCCATCCGCCGCTCAGAACGCGAGAGCCTCACCGACCCACGCTCTGGACTGCCCGCCGGTCGTTTGATCGAAGAGCAATTGCGCCGCATCATCCGCGAGAAAGAGTGGGCTTTATTGGACGTGCGCGTCAACAATTTCGAAGCATTCAAGGATGTCTATGGATTTGTAGCGGGCGACGATGTTGTGCGCTTTGCCGCAATGATGATCGGTGAAGTGGTTGACGAACTGGGAACAACCAGCGACTTTATCGGACATGCAGGCGGCGACAACTTCATCATCATCACAACAGACGAAGCCGCTCCTAAAATTCGCCAAAAATTAAAAGAACGATTCGCAAACGAAGTACAAAGCCACTATAACTTTATAGACCGTCAGCAAGGTTTTATTCAGGCTCCAAAAGCTGAAGGCGGTATGGAAAAAGTAGGCTTCATGTACTTTTCAGCGGGGCTGGTCTCACCCAGTTTGCAATCTTTTGCAGATATTCGCGAAATCACAGAACTTGCCGCAGAAGCCAGACGTCAGGACACGGCGACAACTTCTGCCGCCTAATAGGGTGAATCCTCCATGTTATCCGGATTGGGCATCAGCCTACTGATTGCCGGACTGGTATTTGTTCTACTGGTCTGGGTATTTTTGAGCGTATATCCGCGCACATCTACCACCACGCAATCAGATGCCAACAACCTTTCCTTCCCCGAATACTCAAAATCAAATGATGCCATAATCCTTCTCCAGCCTGGCGGTCGCGTGGAATATATCAGCCCGCTGGCTCGTACATATTTTAATATGCACGAAAACGAACCGTATGATCTTGAGCGGCTTGCCCGCAGGGTTCGTCCAACGGATGATTTTCTGGATCTGTGCGCCGCGTCTGGTCATAAACGCGTGTCCATCAGCGGAAAATTAGTGGAAGTTTCATCTTTTGAGGTTCCGGGCGCATACCCAATTATGCTCGTTTCTCTAAGAGGAAAAGAACTTGCCGCCACATTTGACCAGAACAACGGCGCTTCAGAAGAAATTTTACGTGTAATCACAGAATTCAGTCAGAGCATTGCCGCCAACCTTGACCTTGAAACCACCGTACAATCCATTTTAGATAATGTGAGCCGTCTCGTTTCATCTGACATGCTTGAGTTAAATTTATGGAACGAAGCAAATCAGACTCTGCTTCCATACCGTTTCCAACCATCCGACTCAAATTCATCCGGCGTGGTGCGCGCTACAGCATCACAATTTGGAGGACTTACAGATCAATTAGTAACGCGTCGAACTCCAGTCCTGCTTACAGACGCGCGATCACAACCTGAAATTGCCCCAGATGGAGAACTGCTTTCCATTCAATCCTACCTTGGAATTCCGCTCATCGCCGGCGGAGAGTTGGTCGGCACACTGGAGGCTGGTCAAACGGGCGATGGCGCGTTTGGTCAACACGATCTCGATCTGCTATTTTTGGTTTCAGGTCAGGCGGCGGTCGCAATTCGCAACGCTAAACTTTACGAAGACGAACAAAAACGCGTGGCCGAACTTGCCGGTTTGGCAAACTTAAACCAGGCGCTTGGCACAGTACGCAACATGCAGGAACTTTTTGCGCGGCTTGTAGAAAGCATCGCACCGCTCTTCTCGGCTGATATTATTGGATTTCTCCTTTACGACGAAGACAAGCGCACGCTTGAAGGCAAAGTACCATTTCGAGGATTACCGCCTCACCTCGTTCAAATTTACCGCGCCACAATCGCCGCAAACAGCCCCTCCGAGCAATTAATCACAAACCAATTACCCCTGCTTACCTTAAACGCCTCCACAGATGAAAACTGGCGCGTGCTTGGGCTTTCAGATATTGCAATGGCAGCCAGCTTACGCGATATTGCGCTTGTGCCTTTACTCTCTGCCGGACGTATGCTTGGATATTTACAAGTGGGGCATCACCAACGCGGCGCATCTTCCTTTACGCTGGAAGAGTTACGCTTGATGAATATCGTGGCAAATCAAGCCGCAGCAATTATAGAAAATATTTTATTGGTACAGCAGTCGCGCGCGCGCGCGCAACGCGCCGACTCGCTGCGCCGTATTGCCAGTCTTTCAGGTTCCTCTGCCACGCTTGAAGAAATTCTTAAGTACTCAGTGCAGGAATTGGCAAATCTTTTTCAAGCAGATACAGGCGCAATCTTTTTAATGAATGAAGCTCGCGGCGAATTGCGGCTACGCCGCGAATCAATCTTTGGCATTTCAGACGACATCAGCAGTTCTTTCATCCAAATTTTTGTAGACGATCCCAATTATCGTTACACAGTTTCTGGAAGCCAAAAACCGTTCCTCTCTGGGAGACTCAGCACCGACAGGCGGGTACTGCCTGTTTACCGTCCGCTTGCTACAGCGCTCCTCATCGAATCAGCCATTGTCGTCCCATTGGTGGTTCGTGAACGCAGCATCGGCGAATTGATGCTGGGAAGTTTTCAAGCCGATCACTTTAATACCTATGACCTTCAAATAGTAGCCACAGCCGCGGGTCAACTTGCAACCGCAGTCGAATCTGCCGGATTGCTGGTACAAACTGACGATTCCTTGCGCCGCCGCGTAGATCAACTCTCCGCAATCACACGCATAAGCAGGGAATTAAGCGCGTCGCTCGATCTCAAACATTTGCTCAAGATCGTTCATGACGAAAGCCTGCGCGTAGTTCAGGCAAGTTGCTCATCCATCCTGCTCTTTGACCTGGATAATACCGACCCGACCCGACAAAAGATCGATTTTTTTGTTGGCTGCGAGAGCAAACGCGAACTATCGTCCGCTGAGCAGGAAGTGGCGCTGAATAGAGAACCGCTGATCATTACAGATCTACAAGAGAGCGATATCCAGTTACACGAAGGAGTTCGCTCTGCGCTCATTGTGCCAATCACATATCAGGCGCTTACGCTAGGCTTAATCAACCTGCATTCCAATCGCCCCAACTTCTTTACACCGGAAACCACTGAACTGGTACAAACACTGGCAGTGCAGGCTGGCATAGCATTAAGCAACGCCCAACGCTATCAAGCCGAGAAAAAACGCGCCGAGTTGATGCGCCGCCGCGCTGATACGCTGGTACGCCTCACCGATGTAAGTTACAACCTGGGACATGACCAGCCGCTAGATCAGGCTTTGCAGATTATTGCGCGCGGAATTCGCGACTCTACACCGTTTCGTGTGGTGTTGATAAGCATTGTAGAAGCTGATACTGGTCTTTTACGGCGTATTACCGCAGTAGGTATTCCACAAGAGACACTTAATGAACTGCTTGCCCGCAAACAGCCGCTTCAAGGCGTCAGCCAACTCATGAAGCCTGAGTTTATGGTCAGCCGTTCCTACTTCATTCCCAACGACCAGTCCCCGCTCATACATTCAGATGTGCATGTCGTCACGCTGGATATTTCCACCTCAACAACCCAACATCCCAATACATGGGATGCAAACGACACATTGATCATTCCGCTTGAAA
Organism: Anaerolinea sp.; assembly: GCA_020049345.1. Lineage (GTDB taxonomy): Bacteria > Chloroflexota > Anaerolineae > Anaerolineales > Villigracilaceae > Villigracilis. The sequence goes on along the minus strand of JAIFKY010000064.1, from coordinate 5,873 downwards.
ATGCAGAAGGTCAAATTGTGGGGCTGATCAGCCTGGACGATCCATCAAACGGATTGCGCCCCGATAACGCCACGATTGAAACCGTGGAAGTATTCGCCGCCCAAGCCGCTTTATTGGTCAGCAATACGTTACGCCAGGGTGAATTGCGTTCACGCATTGACTCCCTTTCCTTTGGGCTGCAACGCCAACAAAAATTAATTGACAGCACGCAAAACAACCTGCCCATTTTGCTTCACAAAGACCTTGAGCAGACGATTTCACTATACAACCTGGATCAGCGCACCCAGCGTGTACGCGCGGGGCTGGCCATTACCAAATCTGTCAGCCGCCAATTGGATGCGTCTTCGGCGCTCTTTGCGCTGGGTCGCGAAACACTCACCCAATTGGGAATGTCCATCGCGCTGGTCGCAGAAAATACAGCCGACGGCTCACGCCTTTTACATGTGCTGGGCAGTTTGCCGCGTTCAACCAATGTTGAATCTTTATTTGGTCAGCGCAACCCCTTGCGCGCCTGCCTGCAAAATGGCGAACCCATCCTCATCTCAAACCTTGATGAGAATGAAGATTGGCACGACGCCTCACTACTGACTTCGCTACGCGCCAAAAGCGTGATCTGTTTGCCTGTTCTCGTTGAAAATAAAACCGTGGCGGCCATGCTTGCCATTAGCCCCGAGACAATGCCCACTTTTACAGAAGAAGATCGAAAAGTCTACCTGCAAATTTCGCAGCAAGCCTCCTTGATCTTGCAAAACATCTCCCTACTCAGCCAGACGCGCCGCCGTTTGGATGAGGTAAACCTGCTGCTCGACTTTAGCCGCCAACTTTCGGGTATGGATCCAGACGCGATCCTCAAATCACTTCTGGATAGTTCACGCCGCGTCCTACAACATGCTCATGCGGGCGTGGCTCTCATCTGGAACCCGCAAACTGAAACACTCACCCCGCGCGCAGTTTCAGGCTACGCAGATAACATCAGCATGATGGAAATTACCTACCGCATGGGCGAAGCCTTACCCGGCACAGTATTTATGAACAAAACCGCCCGCCGTGTGGATGAGATCAACTTTGTACGCGATTACAACCTAAGCGCTGAAAACCTTGCGATCTATCGTCAGGCAACCGGCGGACGTTTGCCCGTATCAAGTTTGCTGGTTCCCATCATCACCGCCGATCAAAGCCTGGGCTTACTGGTATTGGATAACTTCAACGCAACCGCCGCATTCCTCGTCGAAGACGAAGCCCTCCTGTTGTCATTGGCGCAACAAATTGCGCTCTCTCTCGACAACGTCCGGCTTGTGCAAACAACGCAGGAACGCGCCGCGCAATTACATGCCTTAAATAACGCCGCGGCATCTCTCACCTCCAGCCTGCGCAGCGATCAACTGATAACCTCCCTGCTGGACCAGTTGGTTCCCATTATTCCGTACGACACAGCCACACTCTGGCTGCGCGAAAAAGACCGTCTCTCGGTTGCTTCAGCACGTGGATTTTCAGATACCGAACAACGCCTGGGGCTATCTGTATCTGTTCAAGATAGCGCGCTCTTCAAAGAGATGGCTCAAACCGGTCAACCCATTTTTATCCATGATGTACGAGAAGACCCGCGCTTCCCGCCAGTGGAAAAGCCGCTCCTTTCCTGGCTCGGAATTCCATTAATCTCCAAAGGCGAGTTGGTGGGCGTGCTGGCGGTTGAAAAATGGGAATCCCATTTTTACACACGCGAACAAATGCAAATTGGACTTACCTTTGCAAGTCAGTCTGCTGTTTCGTTGGACAACTCACGCATGTATGAAGACAGCGTAAGCCGCGCCACCGAGTTGGATCAACGCTCGCAACGCCTCACCACGCTGAACCACTTTGCCTCTGCCCTCACTGGCTTATTGGATACGGATCAGATTTTGAACCTGACCGCCACTGAACTTCTCAAAGGATTGGGCGCACAGCGCGTCTCAGTTGTAACCTTTGAGCGGGGTCAAGCGTACTGGAAAATGTCTGCCCCGCGAACACGGATCAAACTTCCCCGCCCCCTGCCCGACTCGCTCATCTTCAACCGTCTGCGCGAATCACAGAGCATCTTCAACACAGACGATGCCCGCAATGAACCAGACCTTGCCCCGCTCATGGAAATGCTCGGCGAAAACGCAACTGCATTACTAATCCTCCCCCTCGCCAGCGGACAAAACCTGACAGCCCTTGTCTTTGCTCAAATGACCGGCGAAACCCGCTTCGGCTTGAACGAACTTGAAGTAGCCCGCACCATTACCAACCAGGCGACCGTTGCGCTTGAAAATGCGCGTTTGTTCCAATCTTCTGTCCGCACAGCCGAGCGGTTTGCCATTCTCAATGAAACCAGTTCCCAGATCAGCGCGCTTGATCCAGAAGAAGTCTACGTTGCAGTGCATAAAGCGGCAGAGCGACTCATGCCGCTGGAATCATTTGTCATCAGCCTGCTTGACCCGGAGAAAAACGAGATCGACGCAGTCTATTTATTCGACCTTGGAAAACGCTACCCGGGAGAACGCATCCCCTTTGGCACAGGTATTAGCGGACAGGTCATCCAGAGCGGCAAACCTCTTCTCATATCATCACTTGAACAAGTTCAAGATTTGGATTCTGTGCAAGCCGGAAAAGAAGGCGAAGAAACCCAATCCATCGTGGCAGTCCCCATGATGCTGGGTGGAACATCTTTGGGTATGCTCTCTGTCCAAAGTTATCAAGCCGGCGTATACACCGAAGAAGATGTACAAATTCTGGGCACACTCGCAAATCAAGCCATCGTCGCCATTCAAAACGGGCGACTGTTTGCTGAAACACAGAACCTCGCATCAAAACTTGAAATACGCGTTGTTGAACGCACCTCACAATTACAACGTGAACAACAAAATACAGAAACCCTCCTGCGTATTCTCACTGAAGTTTCCTCCAGCCTTGACCTGGATCGCGCACTCAACCGTACATTATCATTACTAAACGAAGCCGTCGGCGCAGAGCAAGGTACCATCATGCTGTTGCAAGCGGAAGATAATCTTTTGCATTACCGCGCGGGGTATGGCTACCTGACAGATCGCAACGACACCAGCGGGCGTCAATTCACGCTAAAAGTCGGCGAAGGACTCGCAGGCTGGGTTGTACAAAACCGCGAATCTGTTTTAGCCCACGACCTACACCAAGACCCGCGCTGGGTGCGAAGTTCCTCCTCCGGACAGGATCATCGCAGCGCAATTGTCGTCCCCATGCAGGTCGGAGAAGATGTAATCGGCGTGCTCATGGTCTTCCAACGTGAAGCAAATGCTTTCAGCATTGAAATGCTCAACCTAGTAAGAGCCATTGGCGGGCAGGTAGCCGTAGCCATCAACAACGCGCATCTTTACGAATTGATCCGCGATCAGGCTGAACGGCTTGGCGTTATGCTTCGCAAAGAACAGGAAGACGCCAGCCGCTCGCAAGCCATCCTCGAAGCCGTTGCAGATGGCGTACTCGTCACCGGCACAGACAACCGCATTACCTTTGTTAACTCATCCACAGAACGCATTTTGGCTATTCAGGAAGCACACCTGCTTGGCAACCCATTGGATGTCTTTGGCGGTTTGTTTGGAAAATCTTCCAGCACATGGATGGAAACCATCCGACGTTGGTCTGAAGACCCGTCAGCCTACCAACCCGGCGACACCTACGCGGAACAATTGGAACTGGAAAATGAGCGCATTGCGCTTGTCCACCTTGCGCCAGTTATTCTGCAAAATGATTTTCTCGGCACAGTTTCCATCTTCCGTGACATCACGCGCGAAGTGGAAGTAGACCGCCTGAAATCTGAATTTGTGGCAACCGTCAGCCATGAACTACGCACCCCCATGACAGCCATCAAAGGCTACGTGGATATTCTAACAATGGGCGCTGCGGGTGCATTGGACGAAAATCAACTGCACTTCCTTGAAATCGTCCGTAATAATATTGACCGCCTCAACATTCTTGTAAACGACCTATTGGATATTTCCCGCATCGAAGCCGGACGCGTCACACTCAACCCACAATCTGTCAATTTGCGTGAGATCGCCGAAGATGTCATCGCTGATGCGTTGCGCCGCTCACAGCAAGAGAACAAACCCATGGCTCTCTCACTTGACGCGCCCACAAAAATACCCGCAGTTATGGGCGATGGAGAACGCATAAGGCAAGTCATCGGCAACCTGGTGGATAACGCGTTTAACTACACCCCCAGCAACGGAACTATTCGCATCAATATTCACCAACAGAACGGCGATGTGCAAGTAGATGTGCAGGATAACGGTGTAGGCATTGCGCCTGAAGATCAATCCCGCGTCTTTGAACGTTTCTTCCGAGGCGAGCACCCTCTCGTTCTTGCCACCCCCGGAACAGGCTTGGGGCTGCCCATCGTTCGTCAATTGGTTGAAATGCACAGAGGCCGCATCTGGATGACCAGCGCAGGCGTGCCGGGCGAAGGAAGCACATTCTCTTTCACCCTACCTATCTATAAATAATGGAGTTTGAATGGCAAGGATTTTAATAGCAGAAGACGAACCGGATATTCGCGAACTTGTCGCTTTCACCCTGCGTTTTGCGGGTCATGAAGTTACGGCTACATCCAATGGAGAAGAGGCGCTTCAACAGGCATCCCAGATCATTCCCGATATTATCATTATGGATGTACGTATGCCAAAGATGACCGGTTACGATGCTTGCCGCGCGATGAAAGCAGACATCCTGCTAAAAGATATTCCTGTTGTCTTTCTCTCTGCCAAAGGACAGGATTCGGAAATACAAACAGGACTAAGCGTGGGCGCAGAAGAGTACCTGCTCAAGCCCTTTGCTCCCGATCAACTTGCAGAACGTGTAAAGGCAATTCTGGCAAAATTTGGAAAATAAATACAGATGAGCGCAATTATTCTTGACGGTTCGATGGTGCACTACGAAGCATTGGGACGGGGACGCCCCATCATCTTTTTGCACGGATGGGTCGGCTCATGGCGTTATTGGATCAACGCCATGCAGATCGCATCCACATCATTCCGCGCCTATGCGCTCGACCTCTTTGGCTTTGGCGATTCGCAACACGATCCCTTGCGTTATTCTTTAGATCGACAGTCAGACCTGCTCAAAAGATTCCTTGAAGAAATGGGAATTGGCAAAGTTGCACTGGTGGGACACAACCTTGGCGCATTGGTTGGATTTTCCTACCTGAAACAATGGCCTCAAAGCGTAGATCGCATGATGGCAATCAACTGCCCGCTAGACTACTCCTCAGTCAATACGCGCATGAGAACAGCCGCAATACCCGACTTAATGGATTGGCTATCGACCCGTACCCCCGAAGCAATATCGGCCCTTTCAGACGCATCCAAAGTGGACCTGCAAGCAGTTTCTGCTTCGATGGCAGGGTTGCAAGCGAATAGCGGCATGTTTTCCGGCATTCGTGATCTCGGCGTGCCATGCCTGTTTGTTAATGGTCCCAATGATCCAGCCATCATCATGCCATCACAAGACAAGATAGAATCCTTCCCAAATCACATGCATCAGGTCACACTCGAAAACACGGGGCACTTCCCCATGATAGATAACCCCACTCAATTCAACCGCCTGCTGACGGATTTTCTGGCGCTCGACTCAGGCGCAAGTCCGCGTGAATTGCAACTGAAAGAAGAATGGAAACGCAGGGTACGTTAGCCATCCCAGCCCCCCTCATCCAATAATCGGCATGATTTTTCGTTGACGCAGAAAATTTGCGGTGATACAATGCAAGCCGCTATCAAGCCCCCATCGTCTAGTGGCCCAGGACGAAGCCCTCTCAAGGCTTAAACCGGGATTCGAATTCCCGTGGGGGCACCTATCTATAGACACAGTATATCGTTCGAGGG
>JAIFKY010000266.1 GCA_020049345.1 Anaerolinea sp. | reverse complement strand
TATCGCAAACCTGCTCGGCTTAAATTGGGATGCCATGATAAAAGCGGGGTACCATGCATTGTTTGAACGGGTCACGGGAAAATACGATCTTGAGTCTTCACAGTTGAGTTTTGCCGCGCTGAAAGAAGTAAAAATTACGACGAAAGATTTGGGAATTGAGGCCGCAGACTAATACCGCACTTGACATTGTGAAACAAAATACTATACTCGAAAATGAGTCAAGGAGATAACCAATGTCAACAATATTAATTCTCGGTGGGTATGGATATACCGGCAAACTACTAGCCAAGCACTTAATTTCCCAATCCAATGCGGAAGTAATAATCTCTGGGCGTAATTTGGAAAAAGCAAAATCCTTTGCTGATGAATTGAATAACTCGCGCGTGACCGTAAGGCAGGTGGACGCATCCAACTTTGAGAGCCTGACATTGGCGCTCCAAGGCGTAACCTTATGTCTGGTTGCCGCCCCAACCACCCATCACGCTGATACGGTCATCCGCGCCTGCATCTCATCCGGTACAGATTATCTTGATATTCAACTCTCATCCAAGAAAATGAAAGCCTTGTACGCCGCCGAAGATGAGATTAAAAAAGCCGGTCTTTGCTTCGTGACCGAAGCGGGATACCACCCAGGCTTGCCAGCCGCAATGATCCGCTATGCTGCATCGAAATTAAGCATAGTCGAATCTGCTTTGACGGCCGGTTATCTCAACATGAAGAATATTCCCTACAGCGATGCGGTGGATGAACTCATGGAATGTTTTATTGAATATCAGGCGCAAGTTTATAAAAATGGCGCGTGGACAAAACCCGAATCATGGGATGCGCGCTCTTTCAATTTTGGCGAAGATATTGGAAAGCGTACCTGTTATTCAATGTTCTTTGAGGAGTTGCGCGCCATTCCAGATATGTACCCAGCCCTTAAAGAAACGGGGTTTTACATCTCAGGAGCAAACTGGTTTACAGACCTGTTCATCACACCCCTTGTTATGGTTGGACTCAAACTTGCCCCGAATCGCGGTCTAAAACCGCTTGGTAAATTGATGTGGTGGGGCATGGGGAAATCAAAACCGCCGTATGTGGTGGCTCTCAAGGTGGAAGCCATAGGCCAGTTGGATGGCGTCCATGCTCAGGTCCACGCAAGGATCGCGCATCCCGATGGATATGAATTGACCGCGATTCCTGTTGTCGCTTATCTAAATCAATATCTGGATGGCACAGCGCGCAGGGTGGGTGTACACATGATGGGGCATCTTGCCGAGCCTGTAAGGTTGTTCAACGACATGCAAAAAATGGGAGCGCAGATCATCGAATCGCTTGACCTGTTTCATTTGCCTGTCGCCAACGAGTCGTCTTCCTAAACAATTAAACGACGGGAAGTTTTCAACAAAAGAAAGTACAGCCCTGCAAAGAAAACGGCAAACACTGCAACATTCCAGCCGCTCGTGTAATGATCGCCAATCGCCAGACGAGACAGGGTTTTGATCGGTGAAATATCCAACAAGGTGCTGATGGCGGCCGAGACCAGCAGGATGAGCGAGTAAATGAACTGAGATCGTTCACGGTCTTTGAGCAAAACCGCTCCGAGCGCCGCAGATGTTGAAGTGATGCCCGCAACGATCAAAGCCAGCAAAAGAATCCACGCCTCGTTTTGTATGGCAATTCCATTCAACTGCAACAACGTCAACCAAGCAATACACTGCAAAATTGAAATGATGACCGCCGAAGTGATCTTCGCGCCAATCATCCCATTGATTGTCAGCGGCGCAGATAAAAGCGTTTGCAATGTGTTGTTTTCCACTTCCTCGGTGATCGAGTCGATGGACATGCTGCCCGCGACAAAGGCTGGGAAAAACATCAACATGGGCAGCAGCACCGAGTAGATAAATTCAAAAGAGATTGACGGCTTGCCCTTTAGATCTGTGTAGCGCACTTCGATTCCATTTTGCGCGCGCAAATAATTTTCGTATTGTTTAAGCGGCTCCTGAATCACCATGCGGATCAGTGAACTGACAGCCTCGGAGTCTGGCAAATATAATTTGATTTCTGCCGTGGTATTTGTGCCCGGCGGAATAACCACAATGGCATTCACATTGTTTTGAAAAAAATCAGTTTCCGCCTCGGCGAGCGAAGCATACTGGATGACCTGCAAACCACGTTCGCTGATAAACGATTCCAATGGATTCTCAGGTGACGCGCCCACCATTCCAATTTTTATCTGCGCGCCCCCAAACTTCATAATCGTATCTGAATCATACAAAGACAACATCCCCAACAACAGCGCAGATGAAAAAGAAGCAATGAACAACTGGATCAGAATTGCGATCACAATTGTGCGATCGCGAATGACAGAACCCAACTCTTTTTTGACAACAGCCAGAAATGGGATCATCATAGTCCGCCTCGCATCAAATACCAGTTGTAAATAAAATGTACCACCGTACCAATAATCAACGCCAGCATGTAGGGCAGTTTCAACTTCGTCCTCAACAATGTCACAATGGCAGTAAATACAAAATGGGCAACCAGCGGCACAAGCAGGAACAGCCCCGCGCCAAACAAGGCGCCTGAAACTGAAGCCTGTGACACCATGCGGATGGACAATAAAAGCAAAAGTTTTTCACCAACCAGAAAACCCAACCCCGAAAGAAACGACAACGCCAGTATGTCGCGGAAAGATGTCACCACGCCGCGCTCCGCCAACACCACAATTCCCACCGACTTGACCACCTCTTCCACAAACGCAGAGGCGATCAACATCATGCCAAGGATCATACCAATTGGCAGGTTGGTGGCAAACGCCAGCAAAACCACCTGCACCATATACACGCCCGGAATCACCAACAGGCTCCACATCGGCACCGACAGATACGGCTTAATATGCGCCATCATCAGGTAGATTGCATCGGCAACCTTGCGCGTCAGAGAACGATAGCCCATCAGAAATTCTTCGTTAAGCAACCTGCTCCCTGCATACATGGCAAAACCAAAAATCGCCGACATGGGCAAAGACGGAAATAAATATTCCCGCCAGCCAAACGGCTCATTGCGATACATTTTTACCGCCAACGTTAACGGAGAAATATACGCAAGATCGCTGGTATTTGTAAACATGGCAGGGAAAACGAGGTACGCAGTTGTCAACGTTGTCACAAGCATCGCAATAAAAGTTGTATCCTTGAACGTGCGATAAAACAACGGCACCATCAAATAAATGGCAAAAATAAATAACGTGGTCGGCGCAAAAATCGCAAGAGCAAGCAACACACTCCCCTTTGTCAGCGCCGCAATCAGCGCAGTGGTTGCGAGCGCAAAGACAGCGTAAGGCAGCATCTTGCCAAGGATAATCTGAAAAGGTGTCACCGGCGCAGACAGCAAAATCGTCAAACGACGGTTAATTTTTTCATCCATAAAACTGCTGGTAAAAAAGATGCTGATGAACGTAATCGGCATGATGTAAAGCAACGCAACAAGCACCTGAGTAAACGGCGCGGGCGGAGGCGTTAGGGATGGGATGATAACCTCTTCAGGCTTCGCAACTGGAGCAGTTCCGCCCGCATCCACCTGCGCCTGAGCCTGATCGGGTTTCAGGTAATTGATCCCAACCCGCAGCGGGAAAGCCAACCCCTCCGCGTAAGATGCGCCAACCCGCACCAACTCCTGCTTCTCCATATATTGTTTGAGAGCCCTCTCTGCATACTGTGATCTATCGTCATCGCGAGAGAACACCTGCGCGCCATCAACCAGAACATCAATAGCCTGCTGTTCAAGAAGTAATTTCCCCTGGTTTGAATCAACCTCCACAACAGAAAAACGGCTGTCTTGTATGGGAGGAACATCACCCGAAACGCCAATACGGTACAAGCCACTGCCAAGTGAAACTGCATCGCGCAGAAAAAACGCCGACAAGCCAAGCACAGCCAGCAAAAAAATAACGGCAACCGGACTCGCGCCGCCGCCAAAACGTTTACGCAAGCGAGTCACCTCGCGCCAGGCAATTACAAGGATTTGATTCATTGGAGTTATATTCCCGATGGTTTTTAGTCAAAGACCTGCTAGGTCTGGGTTTATATTTTGGGATAAAATTCAGGCATGATTGAACTTACCAATATCACCAAGCGTTACAATGATACTACAGTCGTTGACGATTTAAATCTAAAGATCGAAGCGGGCGAGATCGTTGGAATCATCGGACACAACGGCGCAGGAAAAAGCACGACCATGAAAATGATCGCAGGGTTGATCGAGCCAACTTCAGGCGATGTGCGCGTAATGGGACGCAATATACAAAAAGAAGGCGTCAAAGTCAAACAGCACATCGGTTTCCTGCCGGAAGAAAGCCCGCTCTATGAAGCCATGACCGCCCAGCAATACCTGTTGTTTTTTTCTGAACTCTACCGTATGCCGCGCCAAAAAGCATTGCAGCGGATTGACCAGATTCTCACCTCGTTGGGCTTGGTAGAGAAGACCAAACTCACGGGTGAATTCTCCAAAGGGATGAAGCGCAAGACCGCCATCGCACGGGCGCTGCTCCACAACCCTGACCTGCTGATCCTCGATGAACCCAACTCAGGGCTTGATCCGCTTACCTCGTTCTTTATCATCAATTATCTAAAGACCCTTAAACGCGAAGGAAAAACGATTGTTCTCAGCGCACACAACCTTTTTCACGTTGAATCGATCTGCGACCGCGTAGGGATCATCAAGAACGGAAAATTATTGGTGTTTGACACCATGGATGCAATCCGCGCCAGACTAGGAAAGCGCGAATATCAGGTTATATTCCACTCAGATCAAAAACTCAACTACGAACATCTAGGCGGCAACTATATTTTCCGCACCGCTGAAGTGGATGCCATTGCCGGAATGCTGGAAACCGTTTCAGAAAACGGCTGGACGCTGGTAGACCTATCCATGCGAGAATCGGCGCTGGAGGAAATTTACGTCAAATTGATGACAAATGATTGACTACGAAACACACAAAAGGGCTTCAAAATAAGCACAGCAAAAGCCTGTGCTATACTTGCTCTTCAGAAAGAATATTACATACAACCATCTTCCAGTTGAATGCTTGAGGGTGCATGGCAGCTCCAACAAAGTTAAAAGAGTACATCAAAAAAATCACAAAGAGTTTCCTCAACTCAGTCTTTGTGAAGTTTTTTGCGCATGTACCTCCCATTTCATGGGTTGTATACGGCATTTTTTTATTCCTCGGCAAACGCCATGTGAAAAAAAATATAGCCATTCAGCGTGCTGAACATTTAGACTACACAGTTACCGGAAACGGCACACGGGCAGATTTACAGGCAACATTAGACAGGATTGTATATGATCTCGTTTATGCATTGGGGTATGTAGGTGCAATAGTCGCCACCTATGAGCAGGGAGATGTCTTACCAGTACGCGCCGTGTATGTAGACCCAAAACTCGCAAGCAGTGAACAAATTCAATTTTGGGAACAGCAAATCAGCCAATTTACGCGAGAACAACCAATCCGACTGGCAGACCCAACCGTTGCCAGAGTTTACTTACATCGCCCTGAGTATCAAAACAATTTAAGTGTAAAAGCATCGGATGCAGGCGAGCCTGTCATCAGCACAGAGTTATTTGATTTATTCACGCCAGTCATTCCCAACTCAACGCGAAGCGCCATTCGGGGAATACAGGACGCGCTGAAAATCACGCAAGTGATTGCAGTTCCATTCTTTCTCAACACAACATCAAACGGAAAGACCGAACAGGAATACGTTGGAAATTTATTCGCAGCCAGCCGCTCCAAAATCACAGAAGCGGACAAACTCATTCTGACCACCTTGACCCGTCACATTGCGGCGGCAATTCTAAGTGAACGCAGACATTTGCATGTGGAAATCATGCAGAAGTTGATCCTCGACATGCACAGCAATCTTGCCAGTGAAGAAAAAATCCTTGCGGCAATTGCACAAGGCATTGTCACCGAACTGGGCTACGCAGGCGCCATGGTGGCTACCTACGAAGCAGATGACGCCCTGCCAGTACGCGCCATTTATGTTGACCCAAATCTTGTATCTGGCGAGCAAATTGATAAATGGGAAGATCAGGTCTCGCAACTCAGTCTTTTGGGAATGCCAATCAGCTTACGCAATCCATTGATTGCGCGGGTCTATGTGCGCGACAATAAATACAAAGACAATTTAGGGGTAAGGGCCGCCAAGGCAAAAGAACCTGTCACCAGCACGAAATTATTTGAGCTATTTACCCCGGTAATTCCTGAAGTTGCTTATTATGCCGTTGAAGGTATTCAAGACAGTTTGGGAATTAAGCAAGTCATCTCAGTGCCATTCTTTCTTGATCAGCAATTTGTGGGGAATTTATTTGCCGCAACCCAATCTCAAAAATTCAGCAGTTGGGAGATTGAAGTCTTACGCACGTTTGGACATCAGGCAGCGGCTGGACTGCGTAACGCAGCATTGTTTCGGCAAAGCGAAGATCGCCGCGCCGCGGCAGAAATATTAGGAAGAATGGCATTCAGCGCATCAGCATCGGTACATGCCTTTCGCGGTCATATTGGCGTGGTACGTGGAAATTTACAAATCCTGAAAAATTTAGATGCGAGTGACCGTGACCCAGAACAACGACGCGCCTTGATGGAAAAATTAATTCCACCCGTAATCACTCGGCTGAACGACATCGCCGATCTTTTGGAGAAGTTGCAATCCCCGTGGACTTTGACAATTCGAGAACCGGTGGATATCAATGGCTGTTTACGCCATGCATTAGGAAAAGTCATCCCAATCCCTGAAAATTGGCTGCATCTTTCCTTCGTTGATAATTTATCCAGTGTCTATGCTTCACAGGAAATTCTCGTTGAAATTTTTCGCAACGTCATCAAAAATTCTGTGGAGGCGCTCGCAGAAAAAGGTGGACAGCGCCATTTATGGATCGAAAGTTGTATGCGCGATTCATCTACAATAGAAATAAATATCCGCGACAATGGAATTGGCGTTAAACCTGAAAATATCGGCAAGGTTTTTGAGATCAAATGGACCACAAAACCAGGAGCCTTGGGCATGGGGCTGTTTTGGGCCAGAGATTATATAGAAGGGCTGGGAGGCAGTGTAAAGTTGGAGAGCATTTGGAAGGAAGGCACAACCTGCTCAATCAGAATTCCAGTACACAGCGAAGGGAAGTCCCTTCCAATAAAATAACAGGAGTATTCATGTTGGAAAATTCAAAATCCCTTAAAATTATCATCCTTGATGATGAGGCAGATTGGTGTACAACCATTAGCGAAACAGCGCGCATGTTGGGACATGTCGCCGACGCAGTTTCTACTCTGGAAGAAGCGCATGAAAAAATTCAGGGGGCATACAATGCAGGCACCCCCTATCACGTGGCAATTGTGGATTTAATTTTTGAAACGGGAAAAAACAAAGTTAAGGTGCCGCGCGGTAAAGAGGCGGTTCGTTTCATCAAAACACGTCATCCATATATGGCATGTGTTGTGGTCAGCGGCGCAGACATAACCTCGGATCACGTGCTTGACATGCGCGATGAGTATGGATTGGACTATTACCTGCAAAAGGATCGCTTCGACCTTGACACCTTCTCACGCGCCATCGAGAAATCTGTGCGCCGCATTCAACCGATAGACATAAAACAAAATCGGCGGAAAAATCTCATGGAAACCCTTGAAAAATCAAAAGATGTACGCGCCATTTTCCTCAACGACCTGTCAAAAGTAAAGGAACGTGAGGCGCTCAAAGGGATCGACGTAGATGTTGCCACACATAACGAGATAGAACGTTTTCAGGCACAGATCAACGAGATCGAAAAAAGCATTGCGCTATTGGAAAAAGAAATTTCCGAGAGCGAAAATAATTTATAAAGCGCTCATACACAGACAGGAGATCATCCAATGTTGGAAACCACCGCAATCCCCGTCCTGCTAAAAGCCGTGAACTTCCTGTTTGATGAATGTGGAAAAATTCTGGAAGAACGACGGGAACGACGCAAGCAGGAACAACCAAAAATTGAGCCGCCCAAACCGGAAGCGCCCGCAATACCATCACAGCAAAGTATTTCAAACAAAGAAACGGCATTGAGTATTTCAGTTAATCAGTTGGCTTGGACTAAAGCAGAAAGCCAGGTGGAACATTTTTTATCTCTGCTTGATATTCACATCGGAAATTATCGCCTGTTAAGCAAACAATACGCCGCCTGGACAGAGGTTCTCGTTCCGCCCGTCATCGCGAACAGTCTCAAAAATGAAGAAGCCAAAATTATAGCCATTGCCAGTAAACTACAAACTCTTCTTTCAGAAGTCTATGCGCGGGATGTGAACGCCCTAAATCAGGAAGACATTGAAAGCGGGGGATAATCCCAAAGTTTTACTTAAACCAACTTGATTATCTAACTAGATGAAAACTCATTTTTTGATCATCATGGGAGTTTCTGGCTGTGGCAAGACCGTCGTCGGCAAAGCGCTTGCTCAACATTTGGAATGGGATTTTTTCGACGCTGACGATTTTCATCCACCTGCGAACATTGCCAAAATGGAAAGCGGAGCCCCGCTTGACGATTCAGATCGCGCCCCGTGGCTGGATTCCCTACACGATTTGATTTTATCCTCGCTGAAAGCAAAGCGTCCCGCCGTATTGGCTTGTTCTGCCCTCAAAGAACGTTATCGCCAGCAACTCATGGACGGCAACAGCGGCGCGCAACTCATTTACCTCAAAGGCAGTTATGATTTAATCTGGTCACGCATGACCGCGCGCGCTGGACATTATATGATGCCTGCCATGTTGCAAAGTCAATTCAATACTCTGGAAGAACCTCTCAACGCAATCGTAGTGGATGTTGAGTTGTCAGTCGCAGAGATTATAAAAAAAATTATAGCCGAACTTAATAAATAATATTACACATCGTCTCAAAGAGACGCTTATTTTTGCACTCCAACAATCGTCAGCCTAATCCAATATTGCAAAAATCGTTTACAACACAAATCCCCAATGAAATTGATACACGAAGGGGGCTATTTCGCATTAAAATCAAGGAAAGGACAGCAGCATCAAACAACATGGAAATGTACCCATACTACATCGGTTATATTGTTATATTGCTTGCAAGCAGCGTACTCGGATTCCTGTTGCTCATACGGGTCTGGGGGTTACGTTCCATACCGGGCGCCTACGGTTTAATGCTGGCTGTTGGATGCGTGATGGAATGGTCATTGACGTATGCAATGGAAATTTACACCACAAACATTGCGGAAAAAATCCTGTGGGCTAAGTTGGAATATTTTGGAATTTCCTACGCGGCATTGGGCATGTTTATTTTCACCATGCACTACAGCGGTAACACTGACTGGCTAACCTCCACTCGCACAACATTGCTTGGCATCATCGCCAGTGTTGGTTTTATTTTTGCGCTAACCAATGAATGGCATCATAAGATTTGGTCAACCATCCAACTTACCAATGGATTGCCATTTGGTCCATTAAATGTTAGCCATGGAATAGCATTCTTTTTTTTGGCGATATTTCAATATATTTTGATTGCTGTAATTACGGTGACATTTTTTCAGATCGCTACGCGCGCGCAAAGTCTGTATCAAAGCCAATCGCGTACCATGCTGATTGGAATGCTGTTTCCGTGGATTGCAAATTTTATGTATATTACGGGGCTTAATCCATCTTCATCCCTAGACTTAACCCCCATTGCACTAACATTAACAAATTTATTTCTTTCCATTAGTTTTCTGCGGTACCGCTTTATGGACTTGCGCCCCATCGCGCAAGATTCGATATTTAATGCAATGCAAGACGGCGTAGTGGTGCTTGACCACAAGGAACGGATTGTGGATATCAACCCCGTTGGCACATTCATTTTCCAGGATACAGGAGACCTGCTAGGGCGCGAGATCAAAACCCTGCTCCCAAACTGGGTTGAATGGCGGTCGGCTAATCCACGCGGAGAAATTAAACAGGAAATTTCAGTTGAACTGGCAGGTGATCCATTAACTTTTAGCCTGCGTACCACCTCAGTTCTTGACCAGCGCGGCAAGCGAAACGGGCGCGTCCTGCTCATCAGCGATATCACCGAACAAAAACAGGCGCAAAAACAAATCATGGAAGCCAGTCACTTGAAAAGTCAGTTATTGGCAAACCTGGGACATGATCTGCGCTCACCTTTGGGAGCCATCATTGGCTATGCAGAAATGCTGAAAGACGGCTCATTTGGACCAATGAGCGAAAACCAGGAAAAGGCTTCGTCAGAAATTCTGGACGGCGCAAATCAACTACTTTCATTTATTAATAATCTGGTGGGTCAGGCGCAAATCGAAACAGGCAAGATCATTTTACGTGAATACCCATTTGATGTGGGCGAGATCGTCGGTCCGTTACTGTCCACGCTGAATTTTCATGCCCACAAAAAAGGATTAACGCTTATAGAATATATTGATCCTGCCCTGCCCCAAAGGCTGGTTGGCGACCAATTTTGGCTGCGACAAATCGTGATGAATCTTGTACATAATGCGGTCAAATTTACCGAAACAGGTTCTGTAACCGTACGCTTCTTCAAACGTGGAATGGATCACTGGGCGGTTCAGGTGATTGATACTGGAATTGGCATTCCTCATGAGGCTCAAAAACGAGTCTTTGAGGCTTTTGAACAGGTAAACAGCATGGAAAACTCAAAGCAAAGCGGTTTTGGCTTGGGGCTGTCCATTGTTGCGAAATTAACTTCGATTATGAGCGGAAAGATTGAGTTGGAAAGCGAAGCAGGGAAAGGCTGCACATTTACAGTTATTCTCCCACTGAAAGAATCTATAAAATAAGCAGCAAGCCGGTTAATACATGGAATTTTGACAAAATTATTGCGGGGAAATCACAAGACAACTACAATCTCCCAGCAATACCTGCTTTCCTCAAATCGCGATAGTGCCACCAAACCTGCCAAATGCGAAACGCAGCTTCCAACTGTATCTTAAAGGACATTTTTGATTTTCCCCAGCGGCGATCTGCAAAATAAATGGGAGATTCACCGATCTTGAATTCAAGGCAGTGAGCAAGATATGCCATTTCCACGAGAAAAACATAGCCATTTGACTGAATACGCTCAAAAGGAATTTGCTGCAAAGTTCCACGCCGCCACATACGATACCCCGTGGTTACATCATACAAAGGCAAACCTAATATCGTACGCGCATAATAGTTGCCAAAAGCGGATAGACTTTTGCGCCAAACAGGCCACCGTTCATCCACGGCGCCGCCTTTTACATAGCGAGAGCCAAGCACAACATCATTCAACTCCAATAAATTTTTCATTTCCACAAGCGCAGAGGGATCATGTGAAAAATCCGCGTCCATTTGGACAATAGCCTGCGCGTCGCTTTCCAATACTTTTTGAAAGCCGTTTAAATACGCCGACCGCAAACCCAATTTTCCAGGGCGATGAAGTACATCCACGCGGCCAGGGTATGTCACAGTTAATTCATCTGCAATGCGCCCTGTGCCATCAGGGCTGTTATCATCCACAATCAATATACGTAAATCAAGTGGAAGCGAAAATAAAGCGGAGACCAGCTTGGGCAGGTTCTCCGCTTCGTTATAAGTAGGTGTGACAATCGTAATCCGCAAACAAACTCCTATTTCTTAAGACGCACCAACTCTGTTTTAATTTGATTCACCTCAGTAAAGTTATCTCTCAGAGAGGCGACCTCTGCCAACTTCACACCAAGGCGATTTCGGCTCTTGGTCATCTGCTCACGGTCTTTAATGGGGTAAAAGTATTCCACAGATTGTTCAAGTCGAACACGAAGTTTTTCGCTCAATGCCATAAGGTTTGAGGGTGGAAGCACAAGAATAAAATCTGTGCCGCTTACATGCCCCAGAAAATCTTCGGGACGGCTGATTTCACGCATCGTATTAACAATCATCAAACTGATCGCGCGCAAGACATCATCTGACGCAACAAAGCCATAGGCTTCGCGAAAAGAAACCATGTTATCAATTGAAACAAATAATAGAGCCACGCCATCTTTGCCAAGCACTTCAGAGAGTTTTTCATCCACCAATGCGCCTTCCGGCAATCCGGTGACGGGGTTGGTCAATGATCCTTGACTCACGCGTTTGAGTGCATTTCGTACACGCAAACGCAACTCTTGAACATCAAAAGGCTTGGTGATGTAGTCGTCTGCGCCCAACTCCAACCCTTGCAAACGATCTGAACGGTCGCGTTTTTCAGTGAGGAAAATGATGGGGACTTCGGCGGTACGACGGTCGCTTCGTAAACGTCGGGCTACTTCATAGCCGTCAATGTCAGGTAAACGAATATCAAGGATGACAAGATCAGGGTGAACGGTTTGGCAGGAGCGAACACCATCTTCTCCCCAATTGACAGTGAATACTTCGTACCCTTGAACGCGAAAATAAGCGTTCAGCATTTCAGCCACGTCAAGGTCGTCTTCAATGATGAGTATTTTGGGCTTATTGTCTGTCACGCCAGACCTTCGCTATGTTTTATGATATTGGTTCTTTTTGGACAATGAATTCGCAAACATCATCGCCGACAGCAATACATCTGGATTCGTTTACACGGAATTCGTTACCGCCAGAAACCCACTTTAGGCTTTCCTGCAACAAACCAGTGGAGACGAAACAAACGGGTTTATCTGCGCCTGTGCGGCCCCAACAGCATGGGCATTTATGAATTGTCCATATCCATTCTGTGTCTTTCTCTTCCACAGTAGTTTGTTGATCGCTTAACTGGCTGAAAATTTTCGCAAAAGCAGGTAGTCCAATTCTCAGCTTGGATTGCAATGGAAGGACGACAAAAGCTAAATCCGCAGCGCCTGCCAAGGCGCCAAAGTTTCGCAACGCATCAGAAAAAGTTGCGCGTCCAGCACGAAGGGCTAATCCACGCCCACCACGCGGTCCGTACATTTCTTCCAAAGCAGAACCAATTGCAGAAAGTTCGGCAAAATCAAACCCTTTATCGAGGTTATCTGGAGGGTAATTCTCAATATAATTATTCAAACCCGCCAAATTTAAAATGGCATTCAAACCATTTTTACCCATCACTTCTTCCAAAGATTTGATGGTAATCATGCCAAATTTGTTGGGGTAATACAAACCACTTTTTTGAAGGGGGCTCATAACAACTCCACTAGATCAACTTCGCCAGATCTTCGGCGGCGCGACGCATATCAAGGAAGATCAGGCCAAGTTTGGCCTGTTCACGTACCAACACGGTGAGTACTGCTTCTTCACCTACTGACATCAACACGACATACCCCTTCAGGCCTTTAATGTAGACCTGCTCAAGGGAACCACGTCCCAACTCACTTGCAATACGTTCACCCAATGAAAGCATAGCCGCTGACATGGCTGAAACGCGATCTTCCTCCACCCCTTGTGGGAGAGCAGACGCAATACTCAGACCATCCACACTAACTACGGCTGACGCTTCAATATCAGGTGACGAAGCCTGTAACTCACGTAGGCGATCCACCATTTGTTGCGAACGATTTTTTGACAAACCAACCCTCCTGTAGGGAAGTTTAACGCCTATTTATTGCGGGCGTTGATTTCATTTTGTAAGTAGATGACTATTTTAGAACATGGCTTTCATTGTGTCAAGTTCGGTATATTATATCTTACAAAACAGTAAGTTGACCACATGCTATAATTTACGCATGAGTAAATTTAAATTCTTCCTTTTTATCTTTTGTATATTTTTAATTGCTCCGCAATCTGCTCACGCGCAGGAATCCCCCCCCTCTGCTGAACCAGAAAGCGGTGGCGTAGTGTGCGAACCAAGCGCTTATTTATCACAACCAGATGACTGCCTGGCTTTGGGACCTTCCGCGTACCTGACCGATCTTGCTCGCCTTGGCATGACTCTTCCACCACGACCACTGCCCGCGTCAAAACCTGACCCAAGCCTGTCACTACTTCCATACAAATATTTTCACCTTGATAAAGACTACGTGCCAATTTATAACGCCCCCGGAGAAAAAGGTCCTGGCGGACAGCAATTCCCTCCTGGTTTTGTTTACATTTCCTACATAGATCGCGTAGAACAAGGCGGAGTGTACTATTTCATGCAAAACGGCGGGTGGATTCCCGGCAAAGGCGCGCGCGTTGGCGAAATACCACACTTCCAAGGACTCGAATTTTCTGCGACGCCGCGCAATTCATTTGGATGGACATTCGAACAAATTCCCGTAATGAACGCGCCTGGTTACAATGCGGGTAAAACGGGAAAAGAAACTCTCTTATTTGAAACTGTGACCATTTACAATACACAAATTGCAGATAATGAAGAATGGTATATGATCGGTCCCGATCAATGGCTGGAGGGGCGCAAGGTTGCACGAGTCATCACGAACGCTACCCCACCGCAAGGCGTAACCACAAATCGTTGGATTGACGTAGACCTTGCCGAACAAACTCTTGCTGTTTACGAAAATAATCAACTTATCTTTGCAACTGTCATCGCCAGCGGATCAGAACCTTTTTGGACACGCCCGGGACTTTTCCAAATCTTTCAGAAAAAAGAAACTGAAACCATGCGAAATAACGATCCCGCCGATTTCTATTATCTCGACAACGTTCCATGGACAATGTATTTTGATGGCGCGCGCGCCTTACATGGCGCATATTGGCGCACGCGTTTTGGCTATCCGCAGTCACATGGGTGCGTAAACCTGTCTGTCGGAGACTCACATTGGCTGTTCAATTGGGCTGTTGAAGGCGAGTGGGTGTATATTCACGATCGCACAGGTCAAACACCTACCGATCCCGCATTTTACACTGGTGGCGCTTATTAGAAACTTGGAAGTTAAATCTTTTTTTGCCTCTTGGCGAGAAAATCTCTCACCAAGAGGCCGTATAACTTTCTGTAAAAAATAGTTCGCAGTCTGTAAAAATGATCAAGGTGAATAAGTTAGGAAAGCCTAAGTAAAAGGGAGTAACCACTTTTTCAGAGTTGCAGCTTTGATTGCTTAACAGCCATAACTCAAACGTGGAGCCGTGCACGAGTTAATCCAGTTGACGCTCGATGAGGCAGACAGCCTGCAAGCGCGGATTTGTGATCTCAGGCGTGGAGTCGTTCTTTTCAAGGTTGAGCGCCAGCAGGGAAATTGAATTTTCGGGCAAGCCTTCGCGAGTCCGAAGGCACTCCAAGCTTTTGTTTCGGAGAGTTTGACATTGGGGATTTAGAAGTCGGCAGGACGCAATCCGCTGATCGCGCGTGGCGTGAGACGGCGGTAATGGTTGGGATTTGCGCCAGCACGAGATTCTCTTTGAATTGCCAATCCATTTGGCGTGCCTGCCATGCCTGCTTGACCAACAGCCAGTCGGAAAGCGACATGCCGT
>JAIFKY010000210.1 GCA_020049345.1 Anaerolinea sp. | reverse complement strand
AAGAAATATAAAACGCCGCTTGAAGTAAATGTCTCTGATAAATCGGGCGCGCGGACTTATTTCTGGCAACGCTCTCCTGAAATTTTATCCACCCTCGATACAGCGGATTTATCCATGCTGAAAGGCGCAAAGTTGATGTACGTGGACTGGTACGACGGCGATCACATCATCCGTGCCATGAACGAAGCCAGGCGGCATGATGTCCCCGTCTTCCTGAACCTTGAGCACGGACATAACGATCCGGAGATCTTGGAGAAATATGCCAGCCGCGCCACCATCTGTCAGGCAGTGACAGATGCCGCACAGATCGGGAAAAAAGGCGCCATGCTTTCTGTCGCCAAGAAATTGCTCAAGGCAGGCATCAAGACCGCGATCATCACCATGGCAAGCCAGGGTTGTATGGTTGTGCAAAATGACGAGATCATCCGCATCCATGCGCCGAAGGTCAAGGCGGTGGATGGATCGGGCGCGGGCGCGACGTTTTCATCGGGCTTTATTTATGCCTATCTCAAAAAATGGAGTTTGGAAGAATCTGTCCGCTTTGCGATTGCGGCGGCATCCTTGAAAGTTACACGCTCTGGGTTGAAAATGTTTTCAGTCAAAGAGATCAAGGAACTTGCATCCAAATTGCAGGTGGATCGCATGGTGTACCGTGACAATCGATTCTTTGAAATAGACAAATTATTGTCGCAGGCGCAGGAAAGTCCGCTGATGAAGGAAAGTAAAAAATTCGCGCAGAAACTTTTGCCGAAGAAGAAAACGGAAAGAAAGAAAATCAAACGGTCGTTGGTCGAATAGTTCCCTTATGTCCTGAGCGCAGTCGAAGGACATTTACTTCTGCAACTTTGCCCTTCGACTATGCTCAGGGCGAAAACTTTTATTGGAAGGATAAAACTCATGTCATTTGCAACTCTGCTTACCCAGGAACAGGTCGAAAGAATTCACGAAGCCTCTTTGGAGATTCTCGAAGAGGTCGGTCTAAAAGTGCGTTATGAACCTGCGCGCGAAATGTTCAAACAGCATGGTTGTTTGGTCGAAGAGGAGCGTGTTAAGTTTCCGCGCGCGGTGGTGGAGAAATATCGCAAAATGTACCCGCCGTCGTTCACCTTTTACGCGCGCGACCCGCAGTTTGATAAAACGATCCCGCAGGACAGCCCGGTCATTGTCACGGCGAGTTCCGCTCCGGATATTTTGGATCCGCTCACGGGTAGGGAAAGACGCGCTGAGTCGGGTGATATTGCACGCATCGCCCATCTCATCAATGAACTGCCCGGCTATGACATCTTCTCCATTTCCACGCTGGCAGATGACGCGCCGAAAGACCAGTTCACTCTCTCGCGCTTGTACCCATCTCTCAAGTATTGTAAAAAGCCGCTTCGAGTCACAACTACTGACCGCAAGGATACTGATAGTGTGATGCGAATGGCGTACATGATCGCGGGCGGAGAGGCTGCGTACAGGGAGCATCCCTTCCTGACACATCATTATTGTCCCGTGGTTTCACCGCTGACGATGGATAACCTATCCACCGAGAACGTGATGTATTTCGCAAAGGAAGGCTTGCCTGTTTACCCGACCATCGTGCCCAATGCGGGACTGACTTCTCCCATGTCGATGGCGGGGACACTGGCGCAGGGCAATGCTGAATTCCTCGCTGCGGCAACCTTGATGCAGATGGCAAAGGAAGGCACGCCGCTGATCTATGCCACACTTGCCACAGTCGCGGATATGCGTTCCGGCGCTTATACCTCCGGTGCCATCGAGTGTGGCATGTTGCACATGGCTTTCGCGCAGATCGCGCGTTTTTACAACGTGCCTTGCGGTGGGTACATCGGTTTGACCAATGCCAAGATCAACGACGCGCAGGCGGGATATGAAACTGGCATGTCTGCCATGGGCGGCACAGTCGCCGGCATGGACATGTTCAACATCGGCGGTTTGATCGACGCTTTGAAAACCTTTGACTTTGCCAAAGCCGTGATTGACGATGAAGTTGCGCAGATGATGAAACGTGTCAAACGCGGAATCAATTTCAGCGACGACGAATTGGCGCTTGATTTAATTAAACAAATTGGACCCGGCGGTTCATTTATTGTTGCCAAACATACGGTCAAACGCATGAAGACCGAAGCCGTCATGACCAAACTTGCAGATCGCGATACCCGCACAGCATGGGAAAAGAAGGGCGCAATGGATATTCACGCGCGCGCCATGAATCGTGTCAAGGAGATTATGTCCGCCAACGCCGACTCGCTGATCTCCCCCGAACTGGATGCGCAACTCCGCGCTGAATTCCCCGGGCTGGTGGCTGGTGAATTAAAACCGCTGGAATAAAAAAACAGACTTCGGAAATTTTTAGATCCCCTCTGAAGCCTTGAAATGGAATTGGAGATTTTATGCTGAAATTTTTCAAACGCAAGGAAGATGTATTTCAAAAACTAATTGAAGAACAGGCTTCCATTACTTATGAAGCATTAAAACTGCTGGTGAAGTATCTGGAAACGCTCGATTTGGATGTGGCTGAACAACTTTCCATTAAAGAAAAAGAAGCGGATGAAGTGCGCCGAATCTTAATTGATGAATTGAACCGTACCTTTGTCACACCGTTTGACCGCGAGGATATATTTTCCCTATCCCGCTCCATCGACGATGTGGTGGACTACGCAGATACCACTGTGATGGAGATGGTTATTCTCAAGGTAAAGTCCACACCCTATATGTTGAGGATGGCTAACTTGCTGAAGGATGCCGCGTATGAAATATGGCACGCAGTACAGCGCCTTCCGAAGCACCCCAAAGTTGCCATTGATCACGCGCAGCGCGCGAAAGCTTTGGAAAACCGCGTAGAAGCAGTCTATCGCGAGGCAGTTGCAGATTTGTTCAGCGGACCTGAAGACATTCACCATGTTGTTGAAATGCTGAAAATGCGTGAGGTATACCGTCATTTATCCAACGCGGCAGATCGCGGAGATGAAGCCGCGAATACAATCGCAGATATTGTTGTAAAGAAAACTTAACAGGGCGTTAATGTCTCTTGAATTGATTTTTGTTATTATTCTGGCTGTCATTTTTGACTTCCTGAATGGCGTTCATGATTCCAGTAACATTGTAGCCACCATGATCGCCTCGCGCGCATTTCGCCCCAACGCCGCATTGGCGCTCACAGCCGCCGCGGAATTTTTAGGACCGTTCTTGTTTGGTGTAACCGTTGCCACAACCATTGGCGAGGAAGTTGCCCAGTCCGCAGCGCTTAATCTGGACGTAATCGTCGCCTGTTTGGTCGGCGCAATTGTCTGGAATGTCCTCACTTGGTTTTTGGGAATTCCCAGCAGTTCATCCCACGCATTGATCGGCGGAATGGTTGGCGCAGTGGTGATGGGCGCAGGTTTTGGCGCCCTCAAATTGCATGGGCTTGAGAAAGTATTAATTGCCCTGTTTACATCACCGCTAATTGGATTTGCTTTTGGATTTATGATTACCCGCCTGATTTATTTTTTAGCGCGCAACGCGACTCCAGATGTGAATTGGTTTTTCAAAAACGGGCAGTTCATTACTGCCCTGGGAATGGCCTTCAGTCATGGAACAAATGACGCCCAAAAAACAATGGGCATTATCACCCTCAGCCTTGTGATTGGCGGATACCTCACCGAATTTCGTGTGCCCTTCTGGGTGATCGGAATTAGCGCTGGCGCAATTGCGCTGGGAACTGCGCTGGGTGGCTGGCGGCTGATCCGCACCCTGGGCGGAAAGTTTTACAAGATCCGCCCGGTACATAGTTTTTCAACACAATTGACTTCCGGTATTGTGATACTCACAGCGTCGGCATTGGGGCTGCCGGTCAGCACATCACAGGTCGTCAGTTCAGCGATTATCGGAGTAGGGTCTTCTGAGCGGCTTGGAAAAGTCCGCTGGAGTGTAGCGCAGGAAATTGTAATGGCGTGGTTTATCACAATTCCAGCCAGCGCTTTGGTTTCAGCCAGTATTTATTGGCTCATTACAATTGTAAAATCGTGATTGACCGTCCCACAGATCGGATTATGTGTGACGCCCTAAATTCTTGTTCAATACATTCAAAGCAGGATGTTTGACTTTGAATATTGATAATGCTACAATATTAACGCTTTATTAACAGATTGGAGGTGCCAAGGTAAAAATACGCCCACTATTTTCCGTTTGTCCAATCAATCAAAAATCATATAGGAGAGAGAAAAAATGCGTACCAAAAATTTTGCTTACTATTTACTCGCCCTGCTCGTGATTGCAGCAACTTTGTTGTCTGCGTGCGGAACTCCCGCCGCTACCGAAGCCCCTGTTGCCACCAAAGCGCCTGCCATGACTGAAGCCCCCGTTGTTGCTACCGAACCCGCTGTTGTTGACCCAATGGCTGAATTGGTTGCCGCTGCTCAAGCCGAAGGCACGCTGACCACCATCGCGTTGCCCCACGACTGGTGCAATTACGGCGAGGCAATCGAAGTATTCAAAGCCAAGTATGGTCTTGAAGTAAATGAATTAAATCCCGACGCTGGCTCTGGCGACGAAATTGAAGCCATCAAAGCCAATAAAGACAACACTGGTCCCCAGGCTCCTGATGTGATTGACGTAGGTTTTGCATTCGGCGATTCCTCCAAGGCAGAAGGTTTGATTCAGCCTTACAAAGTCTCCACATGGGATAGTATTCCCGCTGAAGCCAAAGACGCCGAAGGTTACTGGTATGGCGACTACTACGGTGTGTTGGCTTTCCTCGTGAACACCGATGTTCAGCCTGATGTTCCTCAAGATTGGTCTGATTTGCTCGACCCCAAATACAATGGTCAGGTTGCCATGTCTGGCGATCCTCGCACGGCTAATCAGGCTATTCAAACCGTGTACGCTGCGGCGCTCGCCAATGGCGGCACCCTCGATAACGCTCAACCTGGTCTTGATTACTGGGCTGAGATGAATAAAGTTGGCAATCTTGTTCCATTGATTGCGAATAACGGCTTGGTTGCTACTGGCGAAACCGCCGTCCGCATTACCTGGGACTATAACGCTCTCGCCGCTGTAGATTCCTTCGAAGGCAACCCCGCCGCTACAGTCGTAGTGCCCGCCTCAGGTCGTTTCGCTGGTGTTTATGTTCAAGCAATCAGCGCCTATGCGCCGCACCCCAACGCCGCCAAGTTGTGGATGGAATTCCTCTATTCTGACGAAGGTCAAACCATCTGGATGAAGGGCTACTGCCATCCGATCCGCGAAGCAGATATGCGCGAACGCGGTGTTATTCCGGCTGATTTGCTCGCCAAATTGCCTGATGTTACTGGCGCAGTCTTCCCATCCCTTGATCAACTCAATGCTGCCAAAGGGCTGATCACAGCAAATTGGGACACCGCTGTGGGCGCCGACGTCAAAGCCGCTCCGTAACAAATTGATTTTTGTGTAATAACGCGAGACCCTGCCGTTTGGCGGGGTCTCGCCATAGCAAGAGATACTACTCGCTATGTAAACCTCTAAATTTTCAAGTTCAAAAATATTGGCAAAGACTGAATTTTGTTTTGAAAATTTAGGCAGTCCTTTGTAAGTTGAGGTAAATGAACAATGGCTCAAACTGCTCTTAACCAAAAAGGTTTGCCCCCTGCCACAGATTGGAAAAAATGGCTCGGCGTTTCGCCGTTTTTTCTATTTGCGATCCTGTTTCTTATTTTGCCTTCCTTGCGCCTGGTTATTGGCAGTTTTACGAACGCCGAAGGCCAATTTACCATTGCCAACATTCTTCAAATATTTCAGGAAAAAAATATTCTTGATGCTTATTGGTTGAGCATCCGTATTAGCGCTGCTACCGCGCTTGGCGGCGGTATTTTTGGTTTTTTACTGGCATACTCTGTCACTGTCGGCGGACTGCCAAAACCGATGCGATCTGCGTTGATCACATTTTCAGGCGTGGCTTCCAACTTTGCAGGCGTTCCGCTCGCCTTTGCTTTTATCGCCACACTTGGTCGCACGGGTTTTGTAACCGCGTTGATTAAAACCCTGTTCGGAGTGAACTTATATCAACAAACAGATTTTGACTTATATAGTTTTTGGGGATTAAGCATCACATATATGTATTTTCAATTCCCTCTCATGGTGTTAATTATGGCTCCCGCACTGGATGGATTGAAACGCGAGTGGCGCGAAGCCGCAGAAAACCTCGGCGCAAGCACCACTCAATACTGGCTGCGGGTTGCGCTCCCTGTTTTGCTTCCCTCCATTCTCGGCTCCATGATTCTATTGTTTGGCAATGCCTTTGGGGCATACGCCACTGCGTACGCCCTTACAGGCGGCAGGTTGGGAATTATCACCATTCAGATCGGGGCGCAGATTCGAGGCGATGTTTTACATAACCCCGGGCTTGGTTATGCCATGGCGATGGGTATGGTTGTTATTATGGCAATCTCATTGACGGGATATTCATGGCTTCAGAAAAGATCAGAAAGGTGGTTGCGATGAACCTGCTTGCTCGAATTCGCCGAATTCCCTTTTGGAGTTGGATCTGGTTTATTTTAGGCGCGTTGTATTTTCTTCTGCCTTTATATGCGACAGCCAACTTTTCACTACGCATGGAACGGGATGTGATTGGCTTCAAGGCTTACATCAGAGCATTTGAAGACCCTGAATTTCTAAAAACATTTATGTACTCAAACATGCTTGCATTAATGACCATTCTTGCGAGCATTGTTCTCATCGTACCAACCGCATATTGGATTCGCTTGCGTCTGCCCGAAGCCCGAAGAGTTGTGGAATTCATTACGCTTCTTCCCTTCGTCGTTCCCGCAATCATCCTGGTGTTTGGGTTGATCCGCATTTACAGTTCCCCGTTAGTCATCCCATTTACAAACATTAAATTATTGCAGCCTCTGACGACGTTTGAAGTAGGCACAGATATTTTGATTGTTGCGGGTTATATGGTTTTAGGCTTGCCCTATATGTACCGCTCTGTGGATACTGGGATGCGCACCGTGGATGTACGCACACTCACTGAGGCCGCGCAGAGTTTGGGCGCAGGCTGGTTCACAATTATTGTGAAAGTTATCCTGCCAAATATCCGCGCTGCGTTATTAAGTGGCGCGTTACTTACCTTTGCCATTGTGGTTGGCGAAGTGACGCTTGCCTCCTTCCTTGGCGTGCCTGCTTTTGGTCCCTACCTCTTTCTGCTAGGACAGCACCGCGCCTATGAACCTGCCGCGCTTTCATTCGCCAGTTTTCTATTGACGTGGGTTGCAATGGGACTCATCCAATTGTTTACAGGCGGTCAGGGCGAAGTTTCTGGCGCACACTAAATAAGGAGAACCGAATGACACATCTGGCGCTTACGAATGTTTCAAAAGTTTTTGGCGATTTCACGGCTGTTAACAATTTCAATCTTGATGTTCAAAAAGGTGAGTTTGTTTCCTTTCTTGGACCTTCTGGCTGCGGAAAGACTACAACCTTGCGTATGATCGCAGGTTTCGAAATTCCATCAATGGGCAAGATCACAATTGATGGCGCAGATATTACCAATAAGGCTCCCAGCCAGCGCAACGTGGGCATGGTCTTTCAGTCCTACGCGCTTTTCCCCAATATGACCGTTGCGCAAAATATTGGTTTTGGCTTACGTGTCCGCAAAGAAAAAGAATCCGAAATCAAAGAACGCGTGGCTGAAATGCTCGCAATCATCAACCTTGAAAAAAAAGCGGATAGTTATCCCTACCAACTTTCTGGCGGACAAATGCAGCGCGTCGCCCTCGCCCGAGCCTTGGCAATTCGCCCCCAGGTTTTGCTGCTCGACGAGCCTCTTTCTGCGCTTGACGCGAAAATTCGTGTTTCATTGCGCGCAGAAATTCGCAGTATTCAACAAAAACTGGGTATTACCGCCATTTACGTCACACACGATCAAGAAGAGGCCTTGTCTTTATCAGATCGCATTGTTGTAATGAACATGGGCGAAATGGAGCAGGTTGGCACCCCCTTTGAAATATATAACTTCCCGACCACTGTATTTTCCGCCAATTTTGTGGGTACATTAAATAATGCGTCTGCCGAAGTAGTTGACCCCGCCAGCGGATTTATTTCCATTGATGGCGTGCAATTTGAATCCGCTGTGGATTTGACGGAAAGAAAACCTGGCGATAAAGTCCGTGTTGCCATTCGTCCTGAACGCTTGAGTTTTGCATCTGAACAAAAGAAAGCCAACGTGGTGGATGCGACCATTGAAAATATCACATTCCTCGGTTCCGTTGTCCGTATTCGGGTGAAAATTGGCAGTACAAAATTTAACATGGATACGTTCAATAATCCATTCCTCGAACTGCCAAAGATCGGCGCTGTTGAGCAGGTCACCTGTTCGCGCGAAGCCGTTTTGGTTTTGGACGAATAACCCGCTGACTATTCTCAAGTCACAGGGGCGACCCGGTAATGGGTCGCCCCTGATTATTTAACTGCTATTACCGCTCAAGCGGAAACAACTCCGAAGGAGTGGATTGATTATGGAGAGGAACAATGGCGAAAGTGATTCTCATTTTGTCCGACGCCCTGCGTTACGATGTTGCAAAAGCCAACATGGGCTTTCTTGGTCATCTTGTAGAAATTAGACAGGCGAGTCTTTATAAAATTATTGGCGAACTGCCAAGTATGTCACGCCCCATGTATGAGACCATCCACACCGGAATGTCTTCCAGCCAACATGGGATTATTGCCAATTCCATTGTGCGGTGTTCCAATAAGCCTAATGTTTTTCAAACCGCGCATAACGCGGGCAGAATCACCGCGGCAGCAGCATATTACTGGATCTCGGAACTTTATAATCGCACGCCGTACAATCCAATTGATGATCGGGAAGTGGATGATGGGGAATTAAATATTCAGCACGGACGTTTCTACACCGAAGACGAATATCCCGACATTGAACTTTTTTTTTACCGCCGCACACCTTGCCCGTAAATTCTCCCCTGACTATCTTTTGCTGCACCCCATGGGCATGGATTATCACGGTGAAACTTTCGGCGCAGACACAAAGGAATATCGCAATCATGCAATCTATCAAGATTCAAAACTCGCGCCACTCATCATCGAATGGCGCGAGCGGGGATATACAATTTTGGTCATAGGCGATCATGGCATCAACGCTGATGGCGCCCACGGCGGCACAACTTCCGACCAGCGCGATGTGCCACTTTTTTTAATTCAATCAGATGTTGAAGGCAGGGGAGACACAGGCGAGATTGTCTCGCATTTGCAAATCGCGCCAACCATCCTCAATTTATTGGGAATTCCAATTCCATTGACGATGAAGCATCCGCCTTTATTGCTCGACTAACGCCTTCACAAGTTCGCGGTTGAAGTCGGGAATATCCGCCACCACCCGCCCCCAAACCTGGTTGCCCTCTCTGAAGGCTGGTTCATCCACCCAGACCCCACCCGCATTAACGAGATCGTCTTTGATTCCCGTTGATCCTGTGACACGCTGACCCTTCTTTATAATGCCCGCCGAGATCGCCGTGGAGCCGCCGTGACAAATGATGCCGATGATTTTTCCGGCATCATCCATTTTCTTTACCAGATTTTTTACGGCGTCATATCTGCGTAGTTTGTCTGGCGCCCAGCCGCCAGGGATGATGAGCGCAAAAAGTTCATCCGCATTAAGTGACTCAATCAATGTGTCGGGCGTGAAAGACAGCCCATTTTTTCCTTTTGTGGGTTTCAAGTCAACACTGGCAGAGAGTACTTGCGCGCCTTCCTCTTGCAAGCGCATCATAGGGACAAAATATTCGTAATCTTCCACGCCTTCGGCAACCAGCATCGCAATTTTTTTGTTTTGTAAACGCATTTTATTTCTCCTATTCACCGATAATTTTTACCAACACTCTTTTTCTTCTTTTTCCATCGAACTCACCGTAAAAAATTTGTTCCCACGTTCCAAAATCCAGTTGACCATTTGTCACAGCCGCCATTACTTCGCGTCCCATCACCTGACGTTTCATGTGCGCGTCGGCATTGTCTTCGCCTGTGTCGTTATGATGATACTCGCTAACGGGTTCGTGCGGAGCAAGTCTTTCCAGCCATTTTTCGTAATCGTGATGCAAACCTGATTCATCGTCATTGATAAAAACAGATGCGGTGATGTGCATGGCATTCACAAGACAAAGTCCCTCGCGGATTCCGCTTTCGCGCAGACATTCTTCAACTTGCGGGGTAATGTTCACAAATCCACGGCGGGTAGGGAGGTTAAACCAGAGTTCTTTGCGGTAGGATTTCATGTTGCTCTCTTTTATTATTTGATTTTTGGAAACACTGCGCCTGTTTTATTCATGTATTCGTGGTATTCATCCCCGAATGTATCCAGCATCATTTTCTCTTCGGCGCGGACGCGTAGGAAATAGAATACTATGAACACCAAAATATTTAGAAAACCCGCGATCCAATTTTGTAAAAGCAAAGGTTGTGCAATAACCCAAATCCACTGTGAAGCATACATTGGGTGGCGGATGTAACCAAAGATGCCATTTGTGATAAGTGTATGCTCAGTGCGGATTTCAAGCGACGGTGACCAGTTCAATCCCAGGTCTGCGTGAGAACGCCAAAAGACAAGCAATGCAAGCAAAATCAAAATCACGCCAAGCCAGCCAACCCAGCTTGGCAGCGAATAATTCGCAAAGTCGAGCCAGGTTGTAGCGGAATAAAACAATGGCAGAAAGAACATGGCAAGAAACAATAAACTCAGTAATATTGTTTCCTGTCTGTTTACCCTGCGTTCAGATTTGGCTTCTTTTCTCTGCTTTTGGCTGATCGGAGCGCGGATTGCCATTTCAGCAACAATGGCGCCCCAATAGGCAATCTCAAAGACGCTCATGTTTACTCTGCCTTTTCAACGACAATGGTTGCCTCTGTCAACAATGCGGCGATGGCTCCAATGGCTGCCAGTTGCGGCGCAATGAGCGCCCCCACCAGGCTAAAAGTCATCGGAATTTCCATCAGCGTTTTGCCATCCTTATCTTTAATAATGACTTTGCGGATATTTCCTTCGTGAATCAATTCCTTGATCTTGGAAAGAATTTTCTCGCCATCCACTTTGAATTCTTCAGTTCGAAAATTTTCTGGCATATCAGCCTCCGTGAGAGTTTGTGCGTTGCGCTTTACTTAATATAATGAATACTACGGGTTTGGCGCGACGCGTTGTTAGGGTTGATTGACTCGATCATAAAAAATGATCAAAGTGCTTCCGTATTTTCTCTGCTCGGTTTCTTCAAGTTTTTTCAATGAAACTTCCTGGTATTCTGTCGGGTCAATTTGCACAATGACCGTTCCATCATCGGTCAGCCAATTTATATTTTCATCAGCCAGTTTCAACGCTTTAACCCACATTTCATGGTACTGCGGCGGCGCAATATAGATGTATTCAAACTTTCTGTCGGCTTGCGCGCTCAACATGCTGAACGCGTCGCCTTTGCGAATTTCTGCTCGTTTTATAAAACCACAATGCTCCACATTTTCCTTGATTGTTTCAACGGGCACGCGGTTTAAATCTGAGAAGCGCGCAGACGCTGCGCCGCGACTCAACGCCTCAATTCCAATTGCGCCTGTGCCGCCAAATAGATCCCACCAATTTGAGTCGATCACATCATCAGCAAGGATGTTGAACAGCGCCTCTTTTACGCGATCCATTACGGGGCGCGTGGTGTCGCCCGGCACAGACTTTAATTTTCTACCTCTTGCAGTTCCAGAGATCACGCGCAGGCTCATTCCCGGCCTCCTGCCAAAACGCTTTTTCGCGCGGCTGTCATATTTCCGTGTGATGCCGTAATGGGTACAACACATCCTGTGCCGAGGATAAAACGCAGCCCCTTGGTTTGACTGATGGCATCTTCCGCTTCTTCCTTAACCCTGGCTTGATCCTCCAAAACGAGAGAGTCTTGTCTCAACCCTCCACATAGCGCGCCTTTGAAGAGGGTCTGTGCCTCTGACAGTGACGGGTATGTTTCGCGGTCATGCCAGTTCACAATTTGAAAATTGAATAAACGCAATAAAGAGAAGAACACATCCTTGCCGTGCAAGTGGAGCATGTTGCACCACAAATTTTTCGTCGCTTCAAGCACAGCCTGATCGTAAGGCAAGCCGAATGTTTTATACTCGTTAAGATCAAGAACGTCTGCCTGCGCGTGTTGAATGGCATAGAAGACTCCATCCACGCCAACTTCGCTGGCGGCTTCTATAAACTTTGTTGTGGTCTTGGCGATGGTGTCCAATCCCTTCATTACGGCTTCAGGGTGTTCCCGAAGATGCGCGAGCAGGGTTTCATTGCCTGCCAAATTTTTTGCCTGCGACAGCGGATTGAATATCGTCTGGATCAGGGGAGTCTCAGGGCTGAGATTCTTTCGCAGTAAACGGAGACAGTATAACTGTCCCGCCAGATGCGGCGAGGTTGGGTCAAGTGGCTTGAGTTTTTCCCAGTCTGCGGGTTTGTGGATGACGCGTTTTGTGTATCTCCGCGAACCTTCTGAGTCGCCCATCCATTTATCTTCCACGCCCCAATCTTTGACAGCAAAGGAGGAAGCAGGTGTCACTTTGACAATATCAAAGTCATAGGTGCTTTGAAAATGCAAAGTGGATGCCGCCAGAGTTTCGGGGTTTTGGTCATCAACGGGAAAATGACGCCAAAGCGCAATGGGCGTGCGGTCTGGGGTTTCACCGTTCAGACAGGCTTTAATACGTTCAAGATGTGTTGTCATGGGATTTTTTTTATCTCACAGAATACCGCGTTGCCACGGCGGATTTGCAGGACGACGGGCGCGCCCTTGAATGTTTTAATGTCTTCATTTGCGCGGGTGTTGACCAGCACAAAATTGCCAGATTGAATTTTTCCAAATTCTGCGCGGTAATCGCGGATGGTGATGTTTTCATTTGCGTAATACCCAGCGATGTATGGTTCGCGTTTGATAAAGAGCTGTGCGTTTGGCTCATCAAACTTCTCAACGGCTTCTTTATAGCAGGTCAGCCAATAGTCTGTTTCGTACGCGCGGAACGCTCCGCTTGTGCCGCCTGCAAAAGAATTGTAGTAGGCATATTCATAGGGGTGTAATTGAATAAAATTATAAACACCAGATGCAAGCAGTATAAGCAACATTGCGCCCGCCGCCCTGCGTGTTTTTAGCGATTCAAATATTTTCTCAAACGCAAACCCTGCAAAGATGAACAGCGGCGGAAGCATGAAAAGAAAATGGCGGTAGCCGTCATACATTGGCGGTTTGCGGAGGACGACGTAGGCGAAGGGAATGAGGAACCAGGCAATCAGTAAAAGGTAAGAAGTAAGAAGCGCCCAGTTGTCCGTTTTTATTTTCTTCCAGAAGGCGGCGAGAAGACCAAGCAGGAAAAGCGGGAGGACAGGTTCTGTCAGAGTCAGGCTTAATAAAACGGGAAGATAGCGGCGCGGCAATTCATCAGCGCGATAAAGTTGCCCATTAAATAAAACCTGCAATTGTGTGGGGTTATCTGACATAAAGCCAAAGGCTTCGATAAATTTTTGAAGCGGATTTGTCCAGAGATAGGGCCAGGCGGCAAATGCGAACAAAATGGCGAAAGCAGCGTAGATCGCAAGGCTTTTTACGAGCGTGACTTTTCGTAATTTGACAAGCGCGTAAATTCCCACAAGTACGCCAGCCAGCGGACCCAGCACGCGAATGGATGTGGCAATTCCCAAAAAGAGCGCGGCAGGTAAAACAGACGCCAGCGACTTCCAGTTTTTTTCGCGGTGAATGTTTTTATCTGAAGCAGAGTCTACATGATCCACCATCTCAAAACCAAAGCAAACTGCGCCAAGAAAGAAAACAAGAAACGGCGTGTCTTTGGGGTTGATAAAGGCATGTCCCCATAAAAGTGGCTGCCATGCAAATAGCGCGGCAGATGTGAGCGCGGCAGACTTGCTCATCCAACGGGTGGCAAGGCGATAGAGCAGATATACGCCGAGTTGAAATGTGAAAAAGTTGATCAAATGCCACGCAGAAGCATTATCTGCGCCGAGGGCTTCAATGACAGAAACAAGCGGTCGCGCAAGGATGATGTAAGCGGGTCCGCGGTTGGCGTGGTCGGTTCCGCTGGAGCCGTAGGCGTTTTCGAGATTGAAATTTCCGCTGAACCATTCCTGCGGTGAATAGGCGTAGCCGAGCGCATTGGCGTAATCGTAAAAGAGCGGTTCATCCCAGGATAAACCGTAATTACGAAAACTAAATAAGCCGATCACAATATTGAAGATCAGTAGAAAAAGAATGGGATGTTTGCGGATTTTCTGCACGGCGGGTTATTGTAGGTCGCATTTGTAACGCGACAGTTATTATTGAAAGCGACTTTATTTCTGCGCGATGCGATGCGCCTGTCGTTTTTTGGCTTGCTCCATGCGTTGTTTTTCTTCGTCTGTTTCCGTGATCAACGCTGGGATTGGGGTCGGTCGTCCTTCATCGTCCAACCCAACGTAAACCAGGTAGGCCGTATTTGTGTGCGTGCGCTCGCCTGTGATGGGATTTTCTGCTACCACCAGAACTTCGGCTTCCATTGAGGTGCGCCCTGTGTGGGTTACTTCTGCGTTGAGGATGACGAGGTCTCCAATTTTGATTGGCTCACGAAATACCAAAGAGTCGACGGCTACAGTGACAACCCGCTTTTGAGCGTGGCGCATACAGGCCAGCGCTCCGGCTTCGTCTACAAGTTTCATGATCCATCCGCCATGCACATGACCGAGATTGTTGGCATGTTCGGGTTGCATCAATTGCGCGATGCTGATGCGCGACGCGTGGGGCGTTTTGGGTTTCGGTGATTTTGTCATGTTGTGTATGTCAATCCATATCCTGACGGGTCTCGCCAGAGTCTACGGTGTGCAGGCGTTCGGGGGCGTCAAGTAATACATCAATGACTGAATAACTTAAGTCGGACATCATAGGCGCCAGCGGAACTGTTGCGGCGGGGTAAACTTTTTGGGGTTGGGGCGGCGGCTTCAGGCGGGGTTTGAGCGTGGATGTCGTCCGCTTGCGGGTAATGCGCGGATCATTCGTCAGTGTGCCTACATAATCTCCAA
The DNA here is from genome assembly GCA_020049345.1 of Anaerolinea sp. Taxonomy (GTDB): domain Bacteria; phylum Chloroflexota; class Anaerolineae; order Anaerolineales; family Villigracilaceae; genus Villigracilis. The sequence goes on along the minus strand of JAIFKY010000210.1, from coordinate 330 downwards.
GCACAGAATAAACATCGCGGTTGGGTGTGACAAAACCGATCCAATCTCCGTTACGGTTGAAAAGATTGGGGTAAAGCAGGAAGGCTTCTGCGTCACCTTTGCTGGTGTAAATAGGGATAAGCGGAGGCTGTGTACTACTCATGCTCGTACCTCTTTAAAGAGCGTTTCTTAAGTCAAAATTCGCGCAAGAAAAGAGCATTATTCACAGAGGTTTTCTGTGGGCTTTGTGCGCTCCGTGGCTAAGAGACTGTTTAATAAGCCTGCTTTTTGACCACAAAGGCACGAAGTCTCAAAGACTCGAAGGGAAAAACTTTGTGGCTTTGTGTCTTG
>JAIFKY010000274.1 GCA_020049345.1 Anaerolinea sp. | reverse complement strand
CGGATATGGCAGCGTCAAACACGAGCGCACCGTCACAGTTTTTCAAGATGAACGCTGGCTGATCGAAGACAAACTCACCTCACCCCACCGCACCCCGCACACCTACCGCCTGCACTGGCTTTTGCCCGACTGGGAATGGGAAATGGTAAATCGGGAATCGGGAATCGGCTTTCGTATCCAATCTCCCTATGGGTGGATAACGCTTAATGTTAAATCTAATTACCAATTACCAATTACCAATTACCAATTTTCCCTCGTCCGCGCCGGTGAATTAATCCACGGTCAAAGAAATGTTCAACCCTACGAAGGCTGGGTCTCGCGCAACTACGGACAAAAATCCCCTGCACTCTCCCTCGCCCTCGAAATCACCTCCGAATTCCACACCACCTTCACCACCGAATTCACCTTCCCCCAATAACCAATAACCAATCACCATGGCTTTACCAAAGTCGCTTGACAAGAATTACCCTTCATGGCGTTATGTGAACAAATTTTGCCAAAACCGTAAATCTTTGCTTTCTACACGAAGCCAAACGAAGAATTCCTGACTTTGGTAAAGCCATGAACCAATCACCATTCTCCATTCCCTAATTCAAATAACGGGCGTAAAATAACAAAGCCGTAAAGGCAAGGAAACGATGCACACAACAGACGAGAGTGACCTAAGTTCTTCAGATAATAACCCGCCCAGTATAGGCGGAAGTGACGTATTTAATTTAAGTACCACCATCACGTAGGTGCGCGCGCCTCTGCGTGATGTCATATCACGCAAGGAGGCAGCCATGCTGAGCATTTACAAGACCACTGAGCAAGGGCTCGAAAAAGTCGAAATGATCGCCAACGGCGCATGGGTCAATGTGGTAGACCCAACGCCCGAAGAGATCGAAAAACTCATCAACTGGGGGATGGATATGGACTATGTCAACTATTCTCTTGACCAGGATGAAATAGCACGTATGGAACGCGATGAAGACTACACCTTCATCCTGCTTCGCATTCCCATGTACCAACCCGAAAGCGACATCCCCTACAATACAGCGCCGCTGGGCATTATGATTCTCGGCAACAAGATCATCACCGTCTGCCGCTACGAAAGCGACATCTTCAAAGTCCTCGCCAACGGAAAATACCGTCTGCTAAAAACGGGCAAGCGCTACCGTCTTGCACTTTATATCTTCCTCGAAACTTCATCACGCTACCTGAATTTACTGCGCGAAATTAACCGTGCCACAGAACTGGTGGAAGACCAACTGCAAAAATCCACCCGCAACCGCGAAGTGCTGGATTTACTCAAGTATCAAAAATGCCTGACCTATTTTTCAACCGCACTGCGTTCCAATGAAGTGATGATGGAACGGGTGCAAAAGACTCAAATCTTCAACTACTACGAAGAAGACCAGGACCTGCTCGAAGACGTACTGACCGAAAATCAACAAGCCATTCAAATGACCAGCATTGCCACCGAAATTCTTTCAGGCATGATGGACGCCTTCGCCTCAATCATCTCCAACAACCTCAACGGCGTCATGAAAGCCCTCGCTGCGCTAACCATCATCCTCAACATGCCTGCCATTGTCGCCGCCTTTTACGGCATGAACGTTGCCCTGCCCGGCGAAAGCCATCCGCTTGCCTTTCTCACCGTCATTGGCATCTCGCTCACACTAACCGCCGTGGCAACTTATATTTTCTACAAACGGGACTGGTTTTAAAATGGAAGCCAAATTAATTCTTGGCGCAAAAGCCACCCTCGGCGAAGGTCCTGCCTGGGACGCAAAAACCCAAACCCTGTATTGGGTGGACATTCTCGAAAAACGAATCTACGCAGGAACGGAACTCCTCGCCCAACTGGATGACTACATCGGATGCCTTGCCCCGCGCAAAAACGGAAATCTGATTCTTGGGATGCGTTCCTCTTTTACCGACCTTCGGGTTGATTCGTCCCAGCAGACCGTTCTCGCCGCCTTGAACGAGCGCGCCACCAACCGCATCAACGACGGAAAATGCGATCCTGCTGGACGCTTCCTCGCTGGCACAATGGACATGAACGAAACAGACCCAAACGGCGCATTGTATTCGTTTGACGGAAAACAAACCACCCGCCTGCTTGATGGAATTACCATCTCCAACGGGCTGGCGTGGAGTCCCGACCACAAGACCTTTTATTACACTGACACACCCACCCGCAAAGTGCAAGCCTTTGACTATGACCTTGCCACTGGGCAAATTGCCAACCCACGCACAGCCATTCACGTCCCCGACACTCTCGGCTGGGCAGACGGCATGACCTCCGACACCGACGGCAACTTGTGGATCGCACTCTGGGCGGGCGCCCAGGTCACAAAATGGAATCCGCGCACAGGGCAACTGCTGGAACAAATCCCCGTGCCAGCTTTTCAAACGTCATCCTGCGTCTTTGGCGGAAAAGACATGAACGAGTTATACGTCACCTCCGCGCGAAAAGGCATGAGCGAAGAGAATCTAGAAAAATACCCGCTCTCAGGCGGGTTGTTCAAAGTGGAAACAAAAGTCACAGGAATGCCAACGTTTGAATTTGGATCGTAGGCGGGTTTATCACCCGCCTTTTTATTTCCACAAATCCTTCACCAACGCTACAACCTCTTTTTGTTGCACATCCGACAAATCTACAAACGGGGAATTTTCATACACCGTATCGCAGTTCTCCACAACCAGCACCCGCGCATCTTCACTGAATGTATGCGAATGCCACGCGCTTCGCTTCACGTTATACAACTTGTACAGTTCCATGTCCAACGCATGGACTTTTGTCACACTTTCATCCCCTTCACCTAGAAATAAAATGCAACGCCCCGTCAACAGCACAAAGACCTCATCTGTCTCATTATGCCTCTGCATCCGATTGATCTTCTCAGGCTGATAATCCACCGTGTAGTTAATCAACGCCACACGCCACGACTGATAATCAATCAACGGCATGTAATCTGGCTTGTTGTGTTCGAAAACTTCAATCAGGGATTCTGGAATGACAGCCATAAATAAATTCTCTCCAATTATTTTTTGCAATCGCTGACTCGCTGACTCGCTAATTCACTGAATCGCTGAATCAACAAACTCCCAGCGTTTGGTTTTTGCATAGTCTCCGTCATCGGGATAAAAATAACGCGCATAATCAGACCAGTTATCCACGATGCCGTAAAGCGGGTCTTTTGTCCCATTGGGCAAAAGATACCGTTCAATTCTACCGTGAGCGGTCTTTGAAAGCGGATTGTCCCGTCCCCAGCCGCAATACATCGCAACCGATTCCGCAAAATCCTCCTTGCGATTAAATTGCCAGTTTGCGCCGCTGGGCTTGTCGCCGTAGAAATATCCACGGGCATTGACCCCAGGCTTCCTGCCGTAGAATCCAGGCTTTTTCTCCGCGCCATTCAACCCAGCATCCCATTCAGCGGGGATGCCTTTTTTCATCTCGGACAAGGCGGAATCGGTGACCCCGCCCGTGTGTTCCTCCAAAGCCAGTGATAGCTTCCACTGGTTTTTTGCATCCCAGACATGCGCCAGTTCGTGGATTACCGACCAAGCGCTGAATTGGCTTTTTTCACTTAAATGAATGCGGTCTTTATAAGCCAACGCCAAACTTGTTCCTGTATCTGTTCGTTCGATCAGGATTTCTCCAAGCTGGCGTTTGTAATTTTCATTTCCGCCCATGACTTCTGCGAACAGCGCAATGGATGCGTACAGAAGTTCCAGATCGTGCGCGTGCCAATTTTCATTTTTTGCAACTCTTACCTGAAAATCCGCATCCAAACGCATTGTATGCACTGTCTTATTTTGTTCCATGATGGAAGTATAAACCAACATGAACAAAGAATAAAAAAACCGCCCCTGACGGCGGAAGAAGCCCCATGGGGCAGTCAACTTGGACTGCCCCTTGATTAAGATTTTCCGAGGCGCTTTCCCCTATTGCAACAATAGGCGCGCTCGGCTGCTATGTTGGGAGTAGACCCCAAGTTATTGAGTACAGCATCGAATTATCTCTTATGTCAAATAAATGTCAATTATATTTTTTAGAATTCCCTCAAAAATAACTGGGGGATGGACTCAAAGATTTTTTAGAGTTATATTTACAGTACATTTAGGAGTAAGAATGAATCGTTTTGAATTTGGGCTGCTGGTCGCATCCTTACGGGATGATATGCGTTGGACTCAACTGGAGTTGGCTGAGAAATCAGGCATGGATGTATCTGCGATCAGCAATATTGAACGCGGCACACGCAGATGAAACTGGCGGATGGGCTTCAACTCACGACCATGGAAAGGCAGGAGTTCATGTGCGCAGCAAGCGGCGTGGCTGAGAGTGATACTGTCCGCAAGGAAAATCTTCGCACGAAAATACATTTCGACCCCGTTCTTTTTCTTAAAGAATTGGGCGAGCATATTGGGTGTATCGCGGTGCCAATCCTTATTACCGATGCGTTCTGCGATATTCTGCTGGCAAATCACTTTGCGTTGGAATATTACAACACCCCCGCCACCTTATTGCAGGACGCTAATAACATGGCAGGCGGATACAACATGATGCGCTACGTATTCCATGCGGATGCGACTTTTCAAGATGGGTATAAAGAAGACGAATGGGAAATACAGGCGTTGATCAACCTGCGCTATTTTCGAAGAAGGACAATTCGCGTTCGTTCCAAGCCCTATTTTTCCACCTTGCTAAGAGAATTGCTCAACAACAAAAATTATCCGTCTTTTGAGAGGTATTGGCGAAAGATGTTGTTTGAAAGTTTTGATTATTATTCTACGCCCATGGGAAAACCAAACCCCGATGATGCCAACGCAGTTGTGGGGCTTGAATCTCAACTGGCGGTGACGCCTTACGGTGAACTATTTTTGCAACAAATTTTGCCCATGAATAAAAAGACGAGCAAGCGATTTGAAGAAATTATGGATAAAGCAGGAGAAGGGTATATGCAGTTTGCCCCATTTCCAGACAAACGAAAACAATAAACTGCAAGTAGAACTTGTGGACTTCGCGTCCCCCCAAGGTTTTACAAATTTAGATTCTCCCCATTTTCCCTCAGCCACTTCCTTTGTTTTTTATACTCTGGATAAATAGCCTCCACCTCTTTCCAGAATTTACTGGAATGGTTTTTTACGCGCAGGTG
>JAIFKY010000255.1 GCA_020049345.1 Anaerolinea sp. | reverse complement strand
TTGCCAGTTTTCTGGGATTGCCGTTCCGAGAAAGATGCCAAATGCCGTGCTGACCTGCCAGGTGAGCCAGAGCGCGAATCCCGCCCCCAGCAGGAACCAATGGCTTTGTGGTCTGACCCCTGTTTTTTCATATTCAAGAACAGTTGGGGCATAGGCTTCGTCGGTCAGGAGGTAGGAAAGCAAGACCTTCCATTTCAACGGCAGGTTTTTCAGGTAGGGCGCAAGCGAAGCGCTGTACAACATGTGGCGCAAATTGACCACCGCAATCGTCAGAATAATGACCGTGGCAGGCGCGGAATCAGATACCAACTTGGCTGTGATAAATTGCGCCGACCCCGCAAAGACGATGGATGACATCATCTGTGATGCCGCTTTGGACAGCTCCGCGCCCAGCGCGAGCGCGCCGTAAATCATGCCAAAGGGAAAGACGCTGATCAACAGGGGAAACTCGGCGCGCACACCGTCCCAGAAAGTTTTTCTTGCTTCGCTCATACAATCTCCATACGAACTTAACTCGGACAAATAGAACTAAAAGGATATCGCCACAGAATGCAAGAGTCCAAAGTTTTTAATATGCCCGCTTTTTTGACCACAAAGGCACGAAGTCTCAAAGACTCGAAGAGAAAAACTTTGTGGCTTTGTGTCTTGGTGACTTCGTGGTGAAGTTATTAAACAGTCTTTCTCTGTGATATTTGTGGTCTCTGTGGTGCATGGTTTTCTTGCACAAAAAATCCCGCCAACAATGTGACGGGATTCGGGATGGATTACCGTCCTTGTTATTTCAACGCTTCTTTGGCCGCATTGATCACTTCATCGTAATTTGGTTCTTCGCCCAGCGTTGCCAAATAATTGACATAAGCCAAATTCCCATCGCGCCCAACGATGAATACTGAGCGGCGGAAATAACGGCGTTCCTTGATCAGCACGCCATACTTAATACCAAATTCGGCTTCAACCACATCGGATACAACCTTCACTTTGTCCACGCCAGCCGCGCCACACCAGCGGGCTTGCGCCATGGGGAAGTCGGTGCTGATGGTATAGATGATAATATCTTCACTCAACTTTGAAGCCTCTTCATTGAAGCGGCGCGTTTCGCGGTCACAAACAGCGGTATCCAGTGAAGGCACAGCAGAGAGGATGATCACCTTGCCTTTGGATTCCTGCACAGGGTTTACAGGCGCCCAGCCTGTAATAACAGAAGTGAATTCTGGCGCGGCCTGTCCGACCTTTACTTCATCCCCCATTAAAGTGACGAATTTATCACCAAGTTTGAAAACATCATTACGAATGGTTGTCATGTGTAATTTCTCCTTACTATAAAATTGTCGGTTGACGAATGGATTTTACCGCAAAAAAATTCCGAGGTGATGAGCCTCGGAATTTTTTTGCCTTATTTATCCAACACTACTGCTTGCGCTGCTGCTACTCCCGCCGCCGCTGCTCTTGCTACTACTGCTGCTTGTGGTTGGCGATGCCACTTTCTTTAACAGGTCGTACCAGAAGGATGCGCCCTGTGAGACCATTGCGGCTGTAATTCCAAGACCAACTATTTTCAACAGGAGAAATACAGTCCAATCTCCCACGCTGCCGTTCTCTGGAAGTTGCTGTGTTTGCCACCAGCCAAGCCGGATTGAAAATGCGCCGAGATCATCAATAATAGTAGAGAGGTCGGCATTTGCGCCTTCGCGCGCTACAACTGCATCTGCCTGGGCAGATGCAATGGCGCGTAACTCGGCGCTTGTCCATAACGCCTTGGCGAGTTGAATGGTATCTGTGCCAAACAAAACAGAGATGCCAATGGAAAGGATGATCACAAAACTGCGCGCGCGTGCGCGGAAAGTTTCTGCGGCTTGATCCAACATGCCCGTAAAGTAGGCGGTGGTGCGCGTGCGCAGATCCGCGATGCTGGTCACTCCCTGGTTGATCCAACTGATAAATGCTTTTTTGCCTTCAGACTCAGGCAATTTATCCACCAGTTCAGCCAATTGCAATAAATCCATTTCTTTTTTAGCGGTTAGACCAGAAAGGTCGAAAAATGCATCCACCAAAGTTGCAACGGGAATTTTTTCCACTTTTTTGGGTTCAGTTTCTGAGCGGAATACACTCAGAAAATTTTTGTATCGAATGGGGCGCAGGGATTGTAACTGCGGCATCTTTATAAATTCCCCAATTTTTTTATCGCCAACAATTTTGATCAAATACTGCTCCAGCGCTTTACCGCGTGTTTCCAGCGCTTCGTTGATCCATTGTGTCACAATGGACACCACGGAACCTAAAAGGTAATAAACGACAATAAGACCAACAGCAACATCGAGGGCTTGTGAAATGGACATTGTTTTCTCCTTGTTATGTTTCAGCGCGAATTTTCTTCAACTCTGCGAGCCAATCCAATGGCTTGGACCAGCGCTTTCTTTTACTTACGCCAACTTGGTTTTTCCTTGGCCTGTCCCATTTTGGTCCAGGCGGACCCGATTCCTCTTTTAGAAAACTTTTTACTCCCCACAATCCCTTATATTGTACCCAATCCAGCCTTGAATTCAAAAGCACACAACGCCACTCGTTTTTGAGTGGGATCGTTGTCTTGCGATCTGACAGGCTGCGTTTTAGAAAACTGCTTGATTTCGCCACGCCTTCGCGCAGGGAATCCCCTTGATGCCCGATACGAAAACCATCGCCCGTTGCCATTTCCATTGGCAGGCTTACCAGATAATGATCGTCTTCATCACGTAAATCACTAAATGCATCCCGCTCAAGAAAGTGTGATCCTCTTGCCGTGAGTTCATTTAATGCAATCTGACGCGCCTTTTGATTCGGGTTGAGTAATAAAAATAAATATTGAATCAATCCATCCGTCCAAAAAATAAGGCGCTGTAACTTCCCCTGTTTATACATGCTCGGTGAGCGAATCACTTCGGGCTTGCTGTAGTTCGCGTGCGATCCAAGCGCAACATACACCAGCGGATGCGTGGTCTCATTCCCCTGCATATCAACAGCCAGACGGGCGTTTTCCCACTTTTCCATATTGCCTGCGCCATGCTGTGAAAATAAAACCGCATACGGCTCATCATTCTTCAAATAAACCGCAACCATTTCCCAGTCTGCCTCGTGATGATTCATGCCATTTGCGGCAAACCGCCAATCATTGAAGGCATAAAAAAAATGATATTGTAAAATCGTCCAGTGATTTGTCCCCTTATCTGTTTTGTGCAAAATACGTCCATAATAAACAGGATCAGGATGCTTTTCAAGTATCCGCGCATATTCAAAATAAGCCTCCTGCGCGATCTTCTCTGTGGCTTGCGAAAGGATATCCATGATCATCCCCGGACCTTCTGGAATAATCTTTTCAAGAACAAACTTCATTGTGCGCACAGAAAGATAAAACAACGCAATCAGGTAAATTGGCAGAAAAATAAGATACTCCACGGCAATGCTTACATACCTGCTCTGGTGAAGAAAAAACCAGATCGGCGCAATTTCAAGCGCAATAAAAAGAATTGCGGCTAACGCAGTTGGAATGATCCTCAACCGAACCGGAGAGGCAAGCATAAAAAGAATTGAGGCAACAATAAACGAAATGGAAAGCGAAATTTCCACGCCTGCCGCGCCAGCCGCAATCCACCCAGCCGCTACACCCACCGCCGAAAAGATCGCCAGCCAAACCCACGCATCAGAATCATTCAGCGGCTTGTTGACGAAACGCAAATAAAATTGCTCACTCTTCAGCCGTCCAAGCCGTTTGATCAGCGGATCGTTAAGATGAGCAAATAACTCCACCATGCCTTGCGCTCCACTGGCAAAGAGCGAACATTTTTCGACATATGGCTCCACAGCCATCGGAAAAAAACGCTCGCTTTTTGCAAAGCGCAAAACAGGTTCATACTTTTTTAGTAATTCAAGATTGGTCACACAGCCTCTATGGTATAAATGCGATTATGGACACTCAATCCCTTATACATTCCTTTTCAACCTATTTTAATGCCAAACCTGAATTTATCGTCCGCGCACCTGGGCGTGTAAATCTGATTGGCGAACACACCGATTATAACGACGGATTCGTTCTGCCGATGGCGATTGATCATGCGGTGTGGATTGCGCTGGCGCCGCGGGCTGATTCAACCGTCCGCGTCCGTTCCCTCGACCTTGAAGTTGATTCGGCTTTCGATTTACATTCCCTGGCGAAGGGCGAAGGCTGGCTCGAATATATCAAAGGAGTCGCCGATCAACTGCAAAAAGCAGGGCATGAATTATGCGGATTCGACGCAGTGATGACCGGCGATGTGCCGCGCGGCGCGGGGTTATCTTCTTCCGCGGCTGTGGAACTTGCAACAGCGCGCGCCTTTGCGGCTGTTTCTGGCTTTGCGTGGGATGCGGCTCAAATGGCGAAGATCTCACAGAAAGCCGAAAATGAATGGGTGGGCGTGAATTGCGGCATCATGGATCAGATGGCAAGCGCGGCATCCAAAGCAGGCTACGCCTTATTTTTAGACTGCCGCACATTGGAAATGCAACACGCGCCTTTGCCTGAAAATACGTCAGTTGTGATCTTGGATACATCCACAAGGCGCGGGCTGGTTGATTCTGCGTATAACGAGCGACGCAGTCAATGTGAAGAAGCGGCGCGCTGGTTTGGCGTAAAAGCCTTGCGTGATGTGAGTGTGGATCAATTTGAAAAAAGCAGCGGGCTGAGTGAAGTTGTAATGAAGAGAGCCAGGCACATCGTGACAGAGAACGCGCGCGTGCTGGAGGCAGTCAACGTGATGCAGGCGGGGAATGTAAAACGGCTGGGTGAGTTGTTCAATGCCAGCCATGCCAGTTTGCGCGACGACTTTGAAGTGACCAACGAGGCGCTTAATCAAATTGTTGAGTGTGCGCAGGAACAATCCAGTTGTTATGGTGCGCGCATGACAGGCGCGGGATTTGGCGGATGCGCCGTAGCTTTGGTTCAAGAGGAAAATGCCGAGGAATTCACCAAATCAGTTTCCGCCGCATACAAGCAAAAATCAGGGCTGGATGCGAGCATTTATGTCTGCAAGGCAAGCGAAGGCGCGAATCTGGTTTACAAAGGCTGATAAATCCTTTCGCGCTAAGAGACTGTTAGTAACTTCACCACGAAGTCACCAAGCCACAAAGTTTTTCTCTTCGAGACTTCGCGCCTTTGTGGTCAAAAAAGCGGGTTTATTAAACAGACTCTAAAAAGAATGGCATAAAAAATGGACACGTTTTGCGTGTCCATTTTTGTTAACTATATGCCATCTGTTCGATTTCGAGGGCGCGTTTGCGAGGCTGGCGTTTGATGATTTTTTCTGCGGCAATGCGGGTTTGTCGCATTTGGGCGTTGCGGATGATCAACTTCATAAACTTTGTGTGATCAGTTGGGTCGTTTAGCAGGGAGAAATCTGCCGAGCCGGGTTCGTGAGGCGGATAGAAAATGCCGCAGTTCGGGTTAATCTCCAGCATGTGAATTACGCCATCGGCATCCATGCGGTAATCGCAGCGGGCATAGCCATTGCCGCCCAATTCCTTGAAGACGCGCATGGTTTGCTCGCGCAGGGTCTTTTGAATTTTCGGGTCACTTACAACAGCCACAGACATTTTTTCGTATTCAACCCATTTCATATCATAATGTTTGAAGGATTCTCCATTCGGGAAAATAAATTCAACGGGTGTGAATGTGAGCGGCTTTTTGGGATCGTCTGGATTTTCAGCAATGAGACAGGTGAATTCGCGTCCTTCAATAAATTCTTCAATCAGCGCGCGTCCAAACTCATTGATTTCAACCTCTAATTGTTCTCGTAATTGTTCAATGGTTTCAACGCGTGAATTGCGGCGAATGCCCACGCTGGCATATCCATGCGGCGGCTTGACCAGCATGGGAAATTTCAAACGCTTGACAACTTTTTCAGCATCTGTGACACGATTTACGAAAATCCAGTTCGGCGTAGGCACCGATACGCGGCGGGCGGCGCTTTTCATTTCATCGCGAGTTGGGTCGAAGAACTTTGAGTCTGCTCCGGTGAAGGCGGCATTGTATTTTTCGAGCGCATTCACAAGTGAAATGCCTGAAAGCGCGTCATCGGGAGTGCCGTCACATAAATTAATAAATGTTTCAACGCCTTCGTCCATAAGGTCGCGAATTTGTTTTTCCACATCCCTGGGTTGTACGAGATGCTGCTTCCAGCGATAGCCATTCATGTAGGCTGATGGGTCGTAGGGAATATCGTTTTCGTCTGGAAGGCTTGCCAATACGCAGATATACATAATCTTTCCTTTATTGTTGTGTTTCTAATTTTATTTTTATATTGCATAAATTTATTTTTATTGTCTTCATGTTCTTAACATAAAAATATTATTTACATATCCATTGTAACTAACTATTGATTTATGTAAAGGTTTTTGAGTATATATTTATCTTAAAATATCAATGAGACGCCTGGATTTCTTGTAAATATTTTCATTAAGGTTATTAAGGTATTTAAGAACCAAAAAGCGTGGAAGATTTCTTCCACGCTTTTTGGTATTCAAAAGTCTTTGCGACTGCGCTTTTATTTCCAGAACTGCGGAAGATGTTCCCTGTATGTCTTTAGATAATCATCCAGTATAAGTTTTGCAGAATCAAGATCGTGGATTGCGGGATCAAGCAAGAGGCATTGCAGCGCTTTTTCATAACTGCCTTCCACAGCGGCGTCCACACCCAATTGCGCAGTCATTAATTCGCGGCGGCAAAGTTCGGCAACCGGTTCTGGCAGTGACCCAACATGCACGGGGTGAATGCCCGCGCCATCCACCATGACCGGAGTTTCGACAATTGTGCCCAACGGCAAATTGGAAATTTGACCTGTATTTGGCAGGTTTGCGGCGAGATGATAATGATTGCCCGCGTAGGTAATATTTTCTATCATCTCCAGCGCGCCTTCGGAATCAGCATCGAGCAAGCCGTCAATGGACATGGCTCCATTTGCCATTTCGTTTAATCTATCAAGACTGAAATCACGCAGACCCGCCATCATTTCCCAGTCATACAGGCGGATGTTGAATTTTTCCCACGGTTTGGTGATTGGATCGCTCATCCACGGCAGATATTCACAGAGGTGGGTATCGCCAGGGATTGGGAACATGCCAAAGTCTTGAAAGATGCGGCGGGTGAGCGGTTCAAATTTCTCGTCAAGTTCAAAGAAGCGTTGTTTTAAAAGCGGATACAAATTTTGCCCCGTGCGTTTGTCGCGGATGGATACGATCCATGAAAAATGATTCGTTCCAGCGGCGCGGATGTCCAGCAATGGCACAGCCTGACTCTTTACCGCATGTTGAAGCGGGTGCTGCATTACATCCGCGTGCATGCCTTCGAGACCTTCGGGTACTTGAATGCCAAGTTCCTTTGCAAGCGCAACCCCCACCATGCCATACCCCGCATAGATTTGATGACACAACCCAACCACTTTGATCTTGCTGTACCGGTTGACCGCGTCGCAAATCCGCATCATGGGATTGGTAAAGTTGATGAACCATGCCTCAGGGCAAGCCTGCTCCATGTCGCGCACAATTTCCATGAGTGGCATGATGTTGCGCGCCGCGTGGATAAATCCGCCGGGTCCGCCATTTTCGGCGTATGGTTGATGCACGCCGTATTTTAAGGTGATGTCGTAATCTGATTTCCATAATTCTTCCCTTGGACCCACTTCAATGGCTGAGACAACAAAATTTGAATCGGTCAGTGCGTCTTTATGGTTGGTGTGGGCGCTGATGATAAACCCCGCATCCCATTCTTTGTTGAGCCTGTTTGCAAGACGGTGAACAATATCCAGGCTTTGTGCGTTGAGATCGACCAGCGCAATTTGTGACCCACGCAGTTTTTTGGATCGCATAATCGCGGCAAGTGTGTTCTCTCCAAACGATGCGCTGCCCGCGCCGATGACGGTGATTTTTGTCATATAAATCTCCTTGTGTTTTGGCTTCGGCGTATCTGAATTAGTATTTAAAAATGAAATGGGTGCGTTTCAATGAGTTGAGAGAAAGCCGTGTTCCGTTTGAAGGCTTACCCCTACGGGACACGAAGTACATTACAAATTGCAAGGTTCAACTGAAATGAAACACGCCCAAATGGTTTTCTCTGTGGTTGAATCTGTCTGATTTAGGTTTTAGAAGGAGTCCGAAAAGATTTAATGCGAATCCGCAAGGTCAAACAGAATATACGCATCGCTTTCGGCAAAGATGGGGTACCCATACAACTTTTCTTTTAGAGAAGGCTGACGGTTTAACTCGTTGAAGTCGGTGACCAGAAACAAATCCTTCTTGAATGCGATGTTTGCAAATTGCTGTTCAAAGTTTCGCTGTGCGCCGCGCAAGTCATCATGATAGAGCAAGTCGCCGTAGGTTGGCCAGGATGTGATGCTCTTCCAACCCCAGTAGGCAAGGCGCGAGCCGTAATCTTGTGTCAGACCCGCTACGTTTTTGTCGCCGATTTTTTCACTAATCTCAGCCCACATTTGCGCGTCGGGGCGATAGTCGGTGCGTTTCATTTCGGCGCGGATGTTCCAAAGCGATGCAAAGAGTCCGAGAAGCAGAAGGCTGGAGGCAAAAAGGCGGGCGAGGCGCGTTGCGGTAAGTCTGTTTAGTTGCGCGAAAAACCAATCGGCTACAGGCGCGAGCGACAATGCCACAATGGGAATTAATGGCAGGCTGTAGTAGTCGTGCGACGAAATGTGATAGTTAAAATAAATGCCAAAGAAAACGTACCCAGCCCAAAGCCCGATCAGGAAGCGGCGTTTTTCATTTTCCAAAAAAAATAAGCCGAGCAATCCCAGCATCAGGGCAATGCCGCCGATGACGATGTTCAGCATTCCGATCCAGCCGAGGTAATATGATGGGCTAAGGAAGAGGGCTGGGATGAAACGCCCGCCGAATTGTTGACCGAGGTAGCCCGCGATCCAAACGCCGTAGATGACGTATGCCGCACCCGGCAGGATTCCCAAAGCGGTCATGACATAAACCTGGGGCCTGCGTACGGTTTCAAGAACAGAATCTCGTCTGAGGGCTGATCCCAAACCGCCGCCGATGATGAAGAATGCCGCGACAAATTTCACATAAATGGCGAATCCGCCGAATAGCCCCGCGATGATGGCCCATTTATATGAGGTCGGTTCGTCTGCCCAGTTATAAACCGCCCACCAAAAAATAATAATCAGCGCCACCATTAACGGATCGGGTTGAAAACTGCGGCTGGCGTTGACGGCATACGGCGCGAAAAGATAGAAGGCAGTGGTGACAAGCGCGCCGTCTGTGGTGGTGAGTTGGCGCGCAAGTAGAAATAAAAAGAATGCGCCGATGACCCAAAACAAAGAAGAATAAACGCGCGCGATCCACAATTGCTCGCCGGTAAATTGATAGGTGAATGCGACAACACGCTCGATGATCTCAGGTTCTATCGCGGCGCGAATTTTCCATTGTTGAATGGCAAATTCACGCTGATCTGCGGGGGCGTCTGTGAGGGTTTGGTAATACATGCCGCGCGCTTTGAGCGCAGAAAGTAGTTGGCGCGTGGGGTGGAAATCAAGCGGAAGATCGGTCAGATCATATAGGCGGATGGCAAGCCCCAAGCCTAAAAGTAAAACAAGCGCGGCAATTTGAGAGAAGCGGGAGGAGAAAAAAGGTACTTTCATTTCAGGCACAGCCCGCCTATTGTAACGTAAAAAGATTTGGGTGTGTTTCTCTCAACTTATTGGGAGTGGCTAAAAGAATGGGCTACACCGGCGGGCGGCGCCAGGGAGAAAACCGCTCACCACAGAGATCACGGAGTTCACAGAGATTTTTGGAGGTTTTTCTCAGTGCTCTCGGTGTGCTCTGTGGTTAAATCCTTTGGCAAGCCCACAAGATACAGTCCCGTTTTTGCAGGGAACTTTTTTGGTTTGCAGGCGTTTCATATTTGGAGGTATTCAACCATGAAAAAAAACATGCTCAATTTAATAGTTCTTGTATGTATGTTGATCTCTTGCTCTGTGTCCACGCCTGCACCTACGCCAAGCGCCGCCGACATTGAAAAAGAGGAACAGGCTATTTATTCCTTATTTTTACATGATGCGGGCGGCGCTGCGCTTATTTTGCAAGACACAGCCTCAGAAATTTCAACGGAGAAACCCCAACAATCCATTGATTACATCAAATCTGGTTTGGAAAGCATTTCAAGCGAAACCCTCAATAATTATCTCAGCCGCAACGCGCAGCCCAGTCAACTTTCGCCAGACATGAACCTCGGAATGGACTACATCCTCTTAAGCGCCGATGAACTTGCTGAAATTTTCAGCCAGCCTAACTGGAATGAATTCCTTGCCGAGAAATATCCGGGTTCGTACGGGCTTTACACCTTTTCGCGCGTTGGCTTTAATAATTCACTTGATCAGGCTGTGATTTATGTCAGCAATGTCGCCGCTCCCATGATGGGCGCAGGATTTTATTATTTGATGGAGAAGAAAAACGGCAAGTGGCTTATCAAAGAGCAGGTCAATGTCTGGATGTCGTAAAGCAATAAATGTGGATTAAACAAAAAAGCCTCTTTTGCGCCTTGCCCCGCATGGCACAAAAGAGGAGGGGGGAGTAAGAATCGAAGAGTAATAAACGAATGGCTTATTGCTCTTCGATGTTTAAACAAGCTTCTTTAATCGCCTCAATGACGATTCTGCCTTTGGATTTTGAAATATACCGTTTGCCGGCGCCCAGCATGTAATCTTGGTTTTCGTTGGAATGTGTTACCCAGATAACGCCGCTTTTGCATTCAATTGCCATGCGGTGCTGTGTTTCGTCCAAATCAAGGATTTGGTGAGAGTGGAGAAGTAATTCGATTTTGGGGGTTTTGGATGTGAGGTTCATTTTGGCTCCTAAATTATTTCGCTTATTGACCCTAGTATCACACAAACTGAAAAAGCGGTACAGAAGCAGAACTTGTAAATTGTAACCATAACAGTTTATGATAAAATAATCTGTACTGGTCAAAATTTGAAAAACTGTATCCACACTTCACATGACTTTAAAACCTCAAAAAACACTCCGCTATCAAGAACTTGCTGAACGTTGCGCCGAACTCATTCGCCATGGCACCTATCCAATGGGAGAGCGTCTTCCGTCGGTGCGGCAGGCGAGCCTTCAACATGGGGTCAGCATTAGTACGGTCTTGCAGGCTTATTCGCTTTTGGAAAGCCAGGGGCTGATCGAAGCCCGCCCCCAGTCTGGATATTATGTCCGCGCAGAAGTGGATGAAGGGCTGTTGCCCGAACCCGAAACCTCCTCGCCGCGTCGTGATCCCAGCGCCATCAGCCTGCATGAACTGGTGATGATGCTGATGCACGACTCGGCAAACCCAAATCTGGTACAACTTGGCGCGGCGTTGCCAAACCTTGATACCCTGTTGACTCAAAAGATCAACCGTATTATCGCAAACATCGCCCGCACGAAAGGGCAGGATGCGCATCAATACATATTCCCGCCCGGGTTGGAGGCTTTGCGCGTGCAAATTGCGCGGCGCGCGGTCAACACGGGTTGTAACCTATTCCCATCTGATATTTTGATCACCTCCGGCGGAATCGAAGCCATTGATCTTTGCCTTCATGCCGTATGCCGGCCGGGCGATATTGTGGCAATTGAATCCCCCTCATATTTTGGCACACTGCAAGCGCTCGAAGTACACGGACTTCGCGTGCTGGAAATTCCAACCCACCCGCGTGAAGGCATCAGCCTTGATGCGCTGGAGTTTGCAATCGATCACAACCCAATTCGGGCTGTGATTGTCATTTCCAATTTCAACAATCCGCTTGGAAGCGTGATGTCAGATGAAAAGAAGGAAGCCCTGGTCAATTTGCTTTCCCGTCACGACATTCCTTTGATCGAAAACGATGTGTCCGGTGAAATCTATTTTGGCGACAAACGTCCCATGGTCTGCAAGGCGTTCGATACAAAGGGATTGGTGATGCTGCTTTCATCCTTCTCGAAAGACATCAGCCCGGGGCTGAGGGTGGGGTGGCTGGCGCCGGGGCGTTACCGCTCTGAAGTGGAATGGTTAAAATTCACGCTTAATTCATCATCGCCCACCCTGTCTCAAATGGCGATTGCAGAATTCCTCGAAAGTGGAAGTTATGATCAACACCTGCGGCGTATTCGTCGGGAGTATGCGCGCAATGTCAGTTTGATGTCTGATTCTGTGATGCGTTACTTTCCCGAAGGTACGCGGCTGACGCGCCCGTCAGGTGGGTTTGTGCTTTGGGTTCAATTACCCGAAAATGTGGATTCGCTTCACCTTTACAAAATTGCCCTACAGGGCGGCATTACACTTGCTCCAGGTCACGTATTCTCGGCTACTTATCAGTTCTCGAACTTCATCAGGTTGAATGCGGCCATGTTTAATTATTCAACAGAGCGCGCAATTGAACGGTTGGGAGTGATGGTCAAGGGACTTGAGAGGGGCTGAGCCTTAACTTTAAATGAGTTGAGAGAAGGACGGGTCGCGTGTTTCGTGTTCTGTTTGAAGGTTTATGAAATGCGTTATACATTGTAAGGTTCAACTGAAATGGAACGCATCCATTGTATAAAACCGTAACGCGCTTTACGAAAAAAGGTATTTATGACCGCAACCCCTGATCAAAAAAATAAATCTCACCCATTGGATATTTATGGGAATACAAAGCGTATTACGCGGATATTCCAATGGTTTACAGTGGCGATATTACTGTCTTTGATCGCAGGGATCTTCATTTCCCTTTCAGTCAATAACACTTTATCCGCAACAATTATCGCAGTTGGCATATTGCCTATTCCGGTGGTTTTCTTTCTGGCGCGTACCAGATATTTTGAATGGGCATTCTTGCTTCTGGCTCTGACCTTGCTTTCCTTAATGACCATATTGGCAACGTATGGTCTGGGAATTCACCAGATCAGCAACCTGGTATTTCCCGCCATTTTAATCATTACCAGTTTGGTCATAAGAAAACGAACCATGACCTTCCTGATACTGTACACCATTGGGTGTTTGGGCTGGCTTGTTTTTGGAGAAATATACGGAGCCTATACCCCCGTTCCCCTTGTAAAAAGCATTCCCGAAGATTTCTTTTCAGCGCTGCTTGCCATTCTTGCAACCGTAAGCATCGCCCATCTTTTAACTGAGAACTTATTTCAAGCCAACCAGCAATTACAAAAAGAACTCAAGAATCGTGAACTGGCTGAAGAAAAGTACAGCAATATTTTTGAGAACTCCATTGGCGGAATCTTTCAGAGCACGCGGGATGGATATTTTCTCAACGTCAACCCTGCCATGGCGCGTATGTACAAATACGACTCCCCCGCAGACATGATTCGAAACGTTACAAATATTTCATCCCAACTTTATGTCGAAGCAGCCACCAGAGAGATTTTGCACAACCTTCTTGAAGAGGTAAAACAGGTCTCTGGGTTTGAATCGCAGGAATATTGCAAGGACGGCTCAAAATTTTGGGTGTCAACGAACATACAAGTTATTACTGATGCAGATGGTAACGTTCTATATTATGAAGGCACGGTCGAAGATATTACCAAGCGTAAACAGGCTGAAGCGGCGTTACAGAGCAACCAACAACGTCTCCAGGCTTTCTTCAACCAATCGCTGGATGGTTTTTTCTTCAGCATGTTCGATCAACCTCAACCGTGGAATGATGCCATTGATAAGGAAAAAATATTAAATTACATCTTCGTCAACCAACGTTATACAGATGTTAATAACGCCATGTTGGAACAATACGGCACATCCCGCGAGAAATTCCTAAGTCTTACATCCAGTGATATTTTTGCCCACGATCCACAACAGGGGCTTTCTTTGCGCCGGCAATTATTTGATACAGGTCATTTACAAACTGAAACTTATGAGCGCAGGGACGATGGTTCGCCAGCCTGGTTTGACGGGGAATATGTCTGTCTGTACGATGAACAAAAATGTATTACAGGTTTCTTTGGCATTCAACGCGATGTTACCAGACGCAAACAGGCGGAAATTGAACGCGAGCAATTGATCCACGAGCTTGCTGTTAAAAATGCCGAATCTGAAACCCTGCGCGAAAGTTTTGCCGTCATTGTTGGCTCATTTGAGTTTTCTGAAATTGTTCAAAATATTCTCGATCAGATCAGGCGCGTCATCCCATACGATAGCGCGTCCGTATGGAAATGGGAAAACAACATCCAAAGATTTATTAGTGGACGCAACCTGCCGCCCATGTTTTTTGATGGAGAAGTTGACTTCGTTACTGAAGAAACAAACTCTGCTTTGCCTGTAATTATGGGACAGGTTCCGTACATATTAAATAACAACGTTCAGGAAGAACTGGCTGATTTCAACCAAGAGCCGCATACCTTTGTTAACTCCTGGCTCGCAATTCCGCTTAAAACACATGGAAATATCATCGGACTAATTGCCCTCGACGGCAGGCAGAAAAATCAATTCAATGAACATCATGCTGAACTGGCTGTTGCTTTTGCCAACCAGGTTGCAATTGCGCTGGAAAATGCGCGGCTTTTCACTGAAATCCAAAACGAATTATCCATGCGCGAGAAACTCATCAAGGAACTTGAATCAAAGAACACAGAACTGGAACGTTTCACATACACCATTTCTCACGATCTAAAATCTCCGCTGGTTACGATCAACGGCTTTCTGGGCTACTTAAAAGGCGATATTGTTTCAGGCAACATAACCCGTGTGCAGACGGATATTCAGCGCATTCAAGATGCTGTGGATAAAATGCACCTGTTGCTCAAGGAACTACTTGAACTTTCCCGTATTGGGCGTATTATTAATCCACCTGAAAAGATTTTTTTTGATGAACTTGTGCGGGACGTATTGGAACTTGTCCACGGACAATTGGCGGCGCGCGGTGTAACGGTTCAGACTCAGCCCAACCTGCCAGCCATTCGAGGAGATCGTCAGCGTCTGGTAGAGTTCCTGCAAAACCTGGTTGACAATGCGTCCAAATATATGGGTGACCAGCCTTCCCCATGTATTGAAATTGGACAACACGGCCAAGAGGGCGGTTTGCTTGTATTTTTTGTCAAAGACAATGGCATGGGTATTAGCCCGCAATATTATGATCTTATATTTGGACTCTTCAACAAATTGGACGCAAAATCGGATGGAACTGGTGTGGGGCTTGCCCTCGCCAAGCGCATTATCGAAGTTCACGGCGGCCGGATTTGGGTGGAGAGTGAAGTTGGAAAAGGCTCCACGTTTTTCTTTACCCTGGCTCGCGGCGATTAATTTTCATACCACTCCTGAGTACCATTTGCCTTTCGCAGAAGGGTTGGAGGCGCAACCAAAAGCCCCATTTATTGTTACAGTAGATATAGATTAAAGGTGACTACTCATCCGTCAAATTTTTCTCTCGAAAACCAGACCCTAAAGGTTTTTTCGATATAGCAGAAGTCTTGTTTGCAAGAAAATCTTGATAGAAATTTCGTTTTGATTTGCAAAAGAAACCTTTAGGGTTTTGCCCTGAGTAGTTACAAAAAATCAGCAAACAAAGAGAGAATGGGCTTGGGATGAACCAGATTACCCTAGTAATTGTTGACGACCATCCATTATTTCGTCAGGGTGT
>JAIFKY010000180.1 GCA_020049345.1 Anaerolinea sp. | reverse complement strand
AATGGGCGCGGTGGCCATCAGCTTGACAATCGCCCTGATATTTGTGTACGTGCCGTTTGTGAACGCGGCCGTTGGCATGACTGCTCTGGACTTTGGGGCCATTAGTCTTGCGGCTTTGATTGGGCTTCTCCCCCCTATTGCGGAGGAAATCACTAAGATATTTGTCCGTAGGCAGCCTACTGGTTCATAAGAATTAGTAAAGGGGGGGCTCGTCCAAGTGACGAGCCCCCCTGTATTGTGTTTTAGGGCAAATTAATATGGTAAACCTAAGGAAGGATTCGATAATTTTGGCAACCCTGTTGGCAAAGGGATATTTTCGCGGCTTCGATCAGAAAAGCGACGGGAATCTCATACCCCAAAAGAAAAGAGTGAACAGTGAGTATTAATATACGCTCGTTGCTAATCGGATGTATGCTCGCGTACTCCATATATTCGGGTTTGTCTTTTGTTGTAGTGATGGCTAACAAATCTGTAAAAAATGCTTTAATACGATTTTCTGGTCTGATTGGCTTGTTAATTGCATTTTTGTTGGAGGATCATCCGGGTTGGTTAGGCAATCAAGGTCAAGAAATTTTATTTTTAGGACTAAGTGTTTTTGTCACTTTGTCGCTTTTTTTTCGGAAAAAGAAAAGCCGAAAAAATGATTCCATTTGAAATGCACCTACGATAATCTAGTTTCTGGTGCAAAAGGCCATTGAATCACCAATGAAGACCCATTTGCAGACTAAATCACATATTTTTGTATTGAGCAGAAAACGGTTGAATAAAAGAACCTTTTATCACGGAGACACCGGGACACGGAGTTTTACCCTTGTTTTTCTCAGTAGTTCAAAAAATGAACACCTAATCCCTGACCAGTACAAAAAAATAGTGAGGAAATATGTCAAGTCAAAACATGTTCAATGCAAGCGAATTGAAAACCCTGCAGTTTGCGCCTTTGTGGGTATTTGGTGCCGTGGCTACTGCAGATGGCAAAGTGGATCAAAAAGAAATTGAAGCATTGGGACGTGAAATTTCTCAAGCACACTTGTACAATGAACCACTAGCTCGGGATGTACTCATGTCTCTGGCTGGAGATTTTAAGAATATATTTGAGCTTTATGGTAAGGATTCGCGGAACGTGGTACAAGGACTTAAGGAAGTAGCTGATTTGTTGGACAGAAAAGTTTCGCCGCAGGTTTCCTATAATTTCAAGGGTGCCATGTTGATGATCGGATATAACGTTTCTGAATCCACTGGCAAGGGCTTTCTTGGATTTGGACAAAAAGCGCTCGATCAAAAACATAAAGCTCTGGATACTGTCGCGATGATCATGCGATTCTCACTAGTTGCCACTCCAGTCGCAACCAAACCGGTCCCTTCATCAAGTCCTACCGCAATATCTCCTTATCCCTCACCGAAACCATCCAAACGTACTTCTGTATATTTTCTAATTGATTCCTCCCGCCATATCAGCGATATTGCCTATTTGCTGGATGACGGTTTGCGGCGTATTCCGGAAAAAATACGCGCCCGCTCGCAGCGCGGCGTGCAAATTGATATGTCGCTCATTCTCGCGGATTCTACCGGCAGAGTAGTTACTCCGTTGACGGAGGCGGCAAAATTTTCATCTCCCAGTTTGTTAGGACGCGGCAGCTGCGGTTTTGGACAGGCGCTTCAAAACCTGTTGAAAGATATTTCCTCCAACCGTATGGACGGTAAACCTTTGGTCGTTCTTGTTCTTGCAGGCGCGCCTGAAGACAGTTGGGAAAGCGCTGCAGATCAATTAAGAACCCTGGCGCAGAATGGAAAAGTAAATGTTTTTGTCCTTGGGGTTGGCGGGTATTCCGATTCAGTGGTTCTGAAACGCCTGACTACAAATTCTCCTTTGCTTCTAGCAGACGTCTCGCAGGCGAATATGCATAAGTCGTTTGACTGGTTGTATGAAATCGTTGATATTATCCTAACGGGTATGGAAAGCGGGGCAACCGGTCAACGCCGGAACATCCCCGCTCCCCCGGTCTGTTTGAATACGCTTTCATAGATTAAATTTGTTATGGAGAGGTGAAAAAATGACATTGGACTTTGGCGACTCAAATGTTCGAAGATTGCCGATCTATCTTTTGATTGACTGCTCCGAGTCGATGGTGGGCGAGGCGTTGGACAGCGTTAATCAGGGGTTGCAGCAGTTGGTGACAGATTTGCGTAACGATCCCATGGCAGTTGAAACGGCTCATCTTTCTTTGATCACATTTGCAGGGAAGGCGCGCCAGATCACCCCGCTGGTGGATATTGTCCGCTTCTCACCGCCCTCCCTGTCCATCGGTCCGGGAACCAGTTTGGGCGCGGCATTTGAATTGTTGGGTCAATGTATATCGCGTGAGGTACGTAAAAGCACTGCCACTCAAAAAGGCGATTACAAACCGCTCGTCTTTCTGCTAACGGATGGCATGCCGACGGATAACTGGCAGAAAGGTTTTAAAAAATTCAAAACTGCCGCCTCAGTTGTCAACATCATTGCGGTCGGTTGTGGCGAAGATGCAGACGCCGAGATACTCAAGGCTGTTACATCAAATGTTCTCTTGATGAAGAACATGTCGCCAGGCGACTTTAAAGCCTTCTTCAAGTGGGTTTCCACTTCTGTCAGTACCGCCAGTGTCAGCGCTGGAAAAGATGGGAAGGCGGTTAATCTATCTGCGCCTCCAGTTGGCGTTTTTGAAACTGCGGGCAGTGTTTCCTCCTCTGCGAAGCACGTAAAAACGCCATCGCAGTTCATTCTGTCTGCGCATTGTCAGGGCAGTGGCGCAGGTTACCTTATGCGCTATCGCCGTGGCTCTTCCGATGATACGTATCAGGCGGAAAAATGCTATCGTGTTGGCAATGATTACTTTAGCGACGCCGCAACCGCACCCAGCGGACAGGCAGTTGATTCCAGTAAACTAAAAGGTGCGCCTGCCTGTCCATACTGTGGACGTCCCGGCTGGGCGATGTCGAAGGAGAAATCCGGTTTGATATGTTCAGACCGCCTAGAACTGGGAAGCAAACAAGCGCAGGTTATGTTCGTTTTGGACAGGACCGGCAGCATGAGCGGTGAGATCGAAGGTGTTAAGGATAACATAAAGGACTTCATGGACTTTATTCAATCCGAGGGGTTGTCGGTTGAAGTTGGCTTGATCGCTTTTCGGGATCTTGAATACGGGGAGCAACCTGATCTGCTTATATTCAATGGGAGCCCGTTTACAAAACAGGCAGCGGAATTTAAAGTGCAGGTTTCAACCTTGCAGCCGGATGGCGGGGGGAATAACCCTGGAGAAAGCAGTTTTGACGCCATTGCGCTGGCTTGTCAGCAGCCTTTCAAGGAAGATGTCACCAAAATCCTGGTCTTGATCACAGATGAACCCCCGCTGATCCCGGATGGACGCATTCGAAGCGTTGAAGATGTGATTCGCGCAATGAATAATGTACAAATTGACCAGTTATACATCGTCATCCCTGAACGACTAAACTCCTATTACGTGTCCCTCCACAACGCCATAAAAGGCGAAATATTCCCATTGGGATCCGGCGGACGCGGCGGAACTGGATTCCGCAAAGTTCTTTTGGATATTGGCAGAAGCATTAGCGTGACAACCAGAATAGGTTAAAGGAGAATCCTTATGAACAAAAATACTATTGTTACAATCCCATACACTAAGACCATTAGACCATTAGGGAAAGTGGTTGTGGAGTATATGCCTGATAGAACAAAGAAAGTTAAGGCATACATGCTTGCGGAACATATTCGTAAAAATGTGCAAACCGGCATTGCGTTTGAAGCCTCGATGCCGATGAAGGAAGCATTTGGCTACCGCAATGGGGTGGGTGGTTTTGTTAGCGGACAAAATGCGCCCAATTTACTTTCACTGGTTGCCCAGAAAACAGGTTCATATCTTGCACGCAAAGTTGATGATGACGGCCATACAACATTGTTGTATTGGGCGACCGGTCAGCAAGGGGATGGGATCGAAACGATCGGAGACCTTAGCGCTTATGAAATTGAAACATTTGATTTCTCCGGACCGAAGTCGTTTGGCGAAGCGATAAAACTTGTCCCAGCCATTCGTTATTTTGTTGACCGCTTTGCTGGCGCAGATTGGGGAATGTACGTGTTTTTTACACAAGGTAAAATAGATGACTTGGAAGAGGTCAAACGCTATTCAACTCAATTGGCAAAAGAAATAGCAGCAGCCAAAAGAAACCCCGTGAAATTCGTCCTCATGGGTATTGGATCCAAAGTGAATAGTTCGACTTTACAGGCGCTGGATGACCTGAATACCGGCACAGATGTGGATCTGTGGGATTACCGTATTGCGGAAGATCTGAAAGATGTGCTCGAGATATTCGCCGAATTGGGCGATACACACACCATCGTGGCACCAAAAGGCAAAGTGCTTGGCGCAAACGGGCATATTATTGCAGACTACAGCGCCTCCGGGGTTCCCTCTTTGATGATGTTTTCCCTTCCAGTGGGCGCAAAGTCGTTTGAACTGGAACTTGGCGATACAAAGATCGTGCAACCGATCTCCTGAAAAGGATGGAAACTGTGACTAATTCAGATGCTCCCGTTCGTCCCGCGCTATTTGACGGTCAAAGGCGTTATTTTTTGAGTTCCGCTACGCCAACCCTGATAGGTCGGCAGAGCTGCGCTATTTTACTTTCCGGTGAAGACATCGCTTTGCAGCATGCAAAGCTGGTTCCCGGGCGAAACGGATTTACCGTTGAACCTGTCGGCGGGGAAGTGCAAGTTAATGGAAGTTCAATCTCCAAAGCGACAGGGCTTTTCCCGGGCGATGAGATAAAACTGGGGAGTATACAGTTGACCTACGAAGGTCCCGTGCTGGACGCAGCCAATCAAGAGCAGGCATTAAGCTACGATCAGCTATTCGAAAAAGTTAAAAGCTCTGTTGTGGGGATTCAGTCCACAACCGGGCTGGGGAGCGGCTTTTTTGTCCATGAAAATGGCTTGATCGTTTCCAACCGGCATGTTGTCGGTTATGAGCGTGAGTTGAATGTTCATCTTGCGGACGGCAAGCAAGTACAGGGAAGGGTGGTGCGCTCGTTTCCGGAAGTCGACCTGGCTTTTATTCGCACAAACCTTGCGCCGACTTTGGTTCCGCGTCTTGCTCCTCCCGGCGTATCCCGTGTAGGGCAGGCTGTTCTCGTTATTGGACACCCAATGGGATTAGCAAATACCCTGACGCGCGGTATTATCAGTGCGGTCAACAGGGAAGTGATGGGTAATGTTTATTTGCAAACGGACGCGGCAATTAACCCCGGAAATTCTGGTGGTCCGATTTTTAATGATCTGGGTGAAGTGATTGGCGTTGCAACCATGGGATTGAGTCAAAGTCACGGATTGAATTTTGCAATTCCGGTTGAACAGTTGCAGCGCAGGATTGAACAATTTGCCACAGAGGAAGCGCGTGTGAAGCGCGGACAGGGAGTCTATTGTGTTATCTGCGGCAGTTTCGGGATTGGCGGAGTATATTGCCCCAATTGTGGCGTTGCCTTCGAAAACCATAATGAAGCAAAGTCTGCTGGGCAGGTAGGTTCTACAATTCAATGCGGCAACTGCGGCAAGGCGCTGAACCCCGGCGACCAATTTTGCTCATCGTGCGGTACGCATATCTGATACGAAACGTTTTATCTGGAGAATCTGTGATGTCCATCCTAGAAGGAATTCAATCGGTCAGTAATGCGCTCAAAACCATTGGAGTTGACCCTGCCTCCAACCAGCTGCCCAACTCAGGCGGCGCAGGCTGGGCTGTACCCGCGGAGAAAAGCGTTTTGTTTGTCACTGTGGCGGACGCCGACGGTCTTACGGTACTTAACATTACGTCCCCGATTTTATTTATGCCCCCGCGCGATTTGCTGCCCTTTTACCGCAAAATGCTTGACCTGAATTCCAAGTTGATCGGCGCTTCGCTGGCGTTGGATCGCGACATTGTCTGCGTGGTCAGTCGCCAGGCATTGGACGGACTCGCTCAGACTGCCGTTGAAAATGTGTTGCAAACTGCCGGGAAATTGTCGGACGCCTTGTCTGAGGGCTTGTGGGCGGAATTTCCCAGCGCGCGGTTTTGGCGATCAGGGTAGGAAGTATTAACGGAGACTACATTGAATGTCCGATAAAAATTTTTTTACCATAGAATTGATTATCAGCGTTTTTACAATCGTTTTATCGCCTATTGTTGGGCGTCTAATAGATTGGTCACTTTCTAAATTCAAAGACTATTTATTTAAACAAAAAAATAGGCGGTTGGAGAATCAAGTTGACGAACTTTTCTTGTTGTCTGGAAATTTACCTAAAAGGGCGTTTCCCGGTTTGCAACAAGCGAATGTAGGAGATATTCTTTCCGACAAGAAATATAAAAAACTCAAAAAATTATTGTGGGATGTACAAGCAGAGTGGACACAGATTAATAGCGCTTTTGTAATGTATGCTGTGGGTAATAAACAAATAAAGGAATTATGCAGTCAAGAACTCTCGGGCGCAAAAAACTCATCGATGAAGTTCGAGCGGAGATAAATAATTTGGGAGATTTTAACGATAAAGATGCGCTGGAGCGCGACATATATAAAATTCAACAGGCACAAAACAATATCGTTAATGCGAGAACATATTTTTATTCCATGGGCGGTAAGGGGACAGGGTATGCAACAGGAATAATCATGGCTGTAATTTTAGAGATAGCCGTGTTGCTCTCTTTGCCAAAAGAAATTATCGAGGTTAAATTGCTTGATTTAATACCAGTTTCTGTTTTGTCAATGGGACTACTGGGAGGTATGACATATTCTCTGTTTTTGTATGTAAAAATACACACCTCTAAAAACTTCCGATTTGAAGAGCCTTTGAAGATATTTGTTTTCAATCCCATTTTTAGCATGATCATTGCTTCGGTTTTGTATCTGGCAGTGTTGACAGGGTTGGTAATTTTTGGTGCCTCCACTTTGCATTCAAATCCTCCCTTGGTGGCACTCGTGTCATTCTTGGGTGGCTTTTTTTCTGATAGAACTGTCAGCGCACTTGGAAATATTGGATTTACAAGCGCATTGAAAAAAGAGACTTTGGAATAGCCAAGTCAAGAGTAGATACGTTTGATTGTTTTCACAAAATATATTCACGGAGGCTAAAATGTCGTTCTTACAAAAACTATTCGGTTCAGGGGAGGAGAGCAAGAGTCACCAGCTTCCCAGCTCGATGGTGGCAAAGGAGTTTGGCGAGGTGAATGTTCGCAAGTTGAAGGATGGTCACCATGAGGTCGTATTTACCATCCTGCTTGAAACAGCGGGCGAGGGCTGGCAGACCGGGCTTGCCATTGACGGCAGCGGTTCCATGTCCGATGTATTTGGTAAGGGATTGGAAGTTGGTCCGAAGGGTAATCCGTCGGAGGCTGTGCTGAAAGAATATTTACAAAAAGGTTGGATGAAAATTGTTCAGCATCAAGGACAGAATGTCCCGATTTTGGCAAACGAAGCTAAGGAAGATCTGGTCAAGCGGGGATATTTCATTTGGTCTAAGAATCAGGTAGAGCCTTTGGCAAGACGTATGACTGGATACCTGGCATCCAAATTGGATAGTGATGGTGGAACAACTGTCATATACTGGGCATGCGGAGATGGCAGCCAGATCGAAGAAATAGGTGACCTGACTATGGATGATTGTGAAACGGCTTCATTTGTAGGTCCGACTAGTTTTGGTAACAGCACCCAATTAACCCCTGCTGTGCGCTACTTTGTGGATCGGTTTAGCGATGCGCCGATGGGCATGTATATTTTTATTACAGACGGCGAATTGAACGATTTACCGGATGTAAAAAAATATACAATTCAATTGTGCAAAGAAATTGCTGCGGGCAAACGCAATATCATTAAATGTGTCTTGATCGGTATTGGCGATTCGGTAAATGAGTCGCAAATGGAAGAACTCGACGACTTGGACTCTGGTACAGACGTAGATATATGGGATCATAAGATTGCAAAGGAAATGCGCAGTTTGGTCGAGATTTTTGCGGAGCTTGTAAGCGAAAATCAAATCGTCGCTCCCAGCGGGCGGATTTACGATTCGGGAGGAAAGATTATCAAGGAATTCAAAGATGGTATGTCGTCCAAGATCAAGTTTATCCTGCCTGCCCCGGGAGATTCTTTCACTCTTGAAATTCCTGACCAGCCTTCTATCCGCCAGTCCATTGTGTTACAGCGTTAGTTTGGGCTGATCAAGAAAAAAGAGCGGTTCACATTTTGGGCTATTGCAAGCTCATTAGAGTATTGCAAAAGTTCGTTCGAACTGCAGCCCCTAAAATATGGAGGAAGAATGAAATTTGGAATTCGAATGCCCTCCCTGAAGAAGAGCATTGCTGCGCGAACTTCGGTGAAACGGTTGATACGCCACAATTTGGGTTTGAAAGCCCCCAGAGGATATGGCTGGATTACGGATCCTAAAAAAGCGGCGTACAACAGGATTTATAACCGGACTACAAAGGATTGCAGTTCTATTTTTCTAATGGGCTTTGCTAGCTTTATCTTGTTTACGTGGATTCTGGTTTCTATCTTTGCATAAAGGCGGCGACTATGGATAATACCAAACCTGAAGACTTTGAACAGCCTGAACAATCATTCCAAAAGGAAGCGGATATGGCGGAGTCCCGCATTCGCGCCCTAGAACGTGCCAATTCCCAGAAGACTGAGGTTGTAGATGCCACCATGACTGACAAGGCTGGTCATCCCGTTACATTGCGCAGTTGGGAGACTGACAGCGGGGTCATGGTACGGGCATATGATACATCCAAGGTGGAGGTTCCGGAAGATCCGAATCCCGGACAAGCCGGACATGCGGAAGCGCACTTTGACCGATCTTTTGATGCTCAAAAGCGTTTGCGGTTAAATTACATTGAGACGAATGGAGAGTACCGTGGAACCGGCGTTGGCGGGCAAATGCTGAATCAGGTTGAACAATATGCCCAAAAGAACGGCGCAACAGAGATTTACGGATCGATAGAAAACCAGGACGCCCAAGATTTTTGGAAGTCGCAAGCCGGCAATGGCTGGGAAATTGACTATAGCCAGGGCTTTTACGGTCATGCGCGCAAGGTCATGTCTTAAGAGGAGGATGACTTATGGAAAATATTGAGCATGTTGAGAATTCCAATAAAACCAACGCTGACGACGCCGAATTGAAGTTGCGCGCATTGGAGCGAAATCAGAACTCAGGCACTTCCGGGGATTCTGCACTGCCCGCTGATACGGAGCAACACGCTGCGGTTGACACCTCACAAGAGTGGTGGAACAAGAAGGATGAAAAACCACAGCCAACTCTTTTGGATCGGGCGAAAGAGGCGGCTGTGATTGGCGCGGCTGGCGTCATTCTGATTGGAGGAAGTCTGTTGGCGGGGCATGAGATAATGGAAAATAACCCCGGCGCTGATGTTCCCAATCAGGATGTTAACCAAACGCAGGTAATTGAACAACCGGCGTCATCACAATCTCAATTCGTCGAATCTAATCAGCAATATACGCTTAATCCAGATACGCTTGAGGCTACCCCTTCTGCCCAAGCGGATTCTCCAGCCGAAGCAGGATGGTGGCATGCGGTTCCCGAACACAGCCAGCATGACCTGACCTACAAAGGCGGCAACACGGAATACGGGTGCGTCCCCACCAGTACCAGCATGGTCCTGGATTATTGGAATCAAAAAGATGCTTCCCATCCTACCCTGACAGCCCAGGAGTTGTTGGATACAAACGCGGCGCAGGGTGAATTTAATAAATACGGGATGAGTTCCTCGAATATCCACGATGAACTGGATAAATTGGGATACGTTTCTCAGGATCACGTCGATTCCAATTTGGAGGAATTGAAGGGCGCGGTTGCGGAAGGTCCGGTGGTCGCCATTGTAAAACTTAACATGAAAACCGACGGAACAAACCACTCTGTCGTTGTTACCGGAGTATCGGACAATAATGAAGTGCGCGTCAATGACCCGTGGACGGGAAAGTCGCAGACCTATTCATGGGAACAGTTCAGTAAGTCGTGGGGCGCTGATTTTGGCAAGGATGCTCCAAGGAATAGTTTCACCACAATTCGATCGAAATCCATGTAAGATTTTAAGAGGATAAAATATGGACGACCCTAATCTGAAAAAAATCGAGAACTCGGAAGATACCGCGGGAAAAGAAAATGAAACCGCAGAATCCATTCTTCGGCGTTTTGAACGGGAACAATTGCAAGAAGCGGAGAGAAAACAATTTCAAAAAGAGTTCTACAAACTAGACTATAGCCAAAGGGGGGGATGGGGAGAATCCGTTGTGGTTAATGAAGCTAAAGAGACTGGACACATAATTTTGATTGAACATTCTGATGTTCCTCTTGCTCATGGCTTTGATTGTGTATCTTACGATCAAGGAACAAGTACGCTGCATATTTGGGAGGCGAAAAATTTTGGCGCACGCAGCCCGTATGACGTAAATACTGATAACGTAACAGCTTGGAAGGATGAGATAAAAAGTGGAACAAAATATGCAGACTCTCGTCCTGCGTACGAAAAAAACTGGAAAGCAGTGCTGGATTCGTCCAACGAAAGTGTTACGCGCGACGACATTAAACTGGCAATTGCAGAAGGTCGAGTTGTTTTTCATGTGAGGATAGGACCAGACACGAAAATATCTAATGACTATCAACAAGAGTTGGAAACATCCCAAGTTCCCGGCGCCACCTATGACTGGAAACGATATACATATTCTGATATGCTTAAATCTCGTCCTGAACATTAACTTTTTTACAAGGAGCTCAACATGAATATTACTCTTTCTGATGGAACAAAAATGACTGTGGAAGACAGCCCCTTTTCTCCGGGTGTGGATGGCGACCTTTTCTGGTCGGAAGACAAAAAGTATGTCGTCAAACTTTTTCATGCGGACAAAGTGGGTACGCAAGTCCGCGGGAAAATCGAAAGGTTGCTGGGCGAGTTTAATCTGGTTGCTGAAGACCCCTCGCGGGAATCTTTGTTTGCCTGGCCCGATGCGCTGGTTACAGAACCCCGTGTTGGCTTCCGAACGCGCGCAGTCTCCGGCAGGTCTTTGGAGTCGTTCGTTTCAAAAAGCGTCTGGGAGAAATTGCCCGGAAACGAAAGGGGGAACTGGTTGATGCGCGTATATGTCGCCTATCAAATTGCCCGTATCGTTCGCTGGACGCATGCGCGCGGGCTTTGTTATTCAGGGATTTTGCCCGCTAATTTTATTACGGACCTTGCCTCCGGGCAGGTCACGATGAACAATTGTGACGCCATTGTCTTGCCGGGTGAGCAGGTTTTGGCGCTTAACTTACAGGAATATGCGGCGCCGGAGATTGAGATGGGCAAGACATTCGCGTCTGCAGATTTGGATAAACACACTCTGGCGGTTTTAATTTATCAAGTTCTTTTCATGCGCCATCCGCTGTTAGGACCGAAGGTTCATTCTCCCGATCCCAAAGAAAACGAGCGGTTATCTTATGGGAAACGAGCGCTTTACATTGAACACCCCTCTGATCAATCTAACCGTCCCAGCCACCTGCCGGTTACTGTCGAGGCATTGCCAAATTTGATCCGTGAACTCTTCAAGCGCGCTTTTGTGGACGGCCTGCACGATCCATCAGATCGCCCCTCCGCAGCTGAGTGGGAGACCGTGTTGCTGCGCATGGCAGATCAGGTGATCACGTGTTCCAACCCTGCCTGTTCGATGCAGTCTTACGTTGTTCAGGATAAGCACAAGTTCGAGTGCCCGTGGTGTAAAACGTCGTATCAGGTCACTGCGGAATTACCGATCATTTCCCTATATCGTCCCGGGTCTGGGCTGGGGGATTACGTGTTCGATAATTGGGCTGTTGTCGGCTGGCCCAACCGCGCGTTGATGATGTATCATGTTGACCCCAACAAGATTCCTGAGCTGGGGGATGCCTCCTTTTTGGGCGTGTACTTCGAACTGGATGGGACTGGAAAATGGTTTTTGATAAATGAAGCGTTGGAAAACGCCAGAGTCGTAGATGGTGGGTCAAAACCCGCTCCATTTAAACCCGGAGACCGCGTTCAATTAAAACCTGATTTAAAAATATTGATGGGACCCGAACAAGGTTTTCGCGCGGGCTTTGTCCAAATGCTTCATCCCGTTACTCCGAAGAAACCCGAAACGAAATTGCCAGTTCCTGTCAAACCGCAAACCCCGATAGTTGTGGACGCAAGACCCAGACAGGAAGTATACGCGCTTGAAAAAAATGCCAAATATTATTCAGAATCGGAACTGTGGAATAAAATTAAAAAATTTGCGCAGCAGGCAGGACAGGATATTATAGAAAAGGTTCTTGTCCTTTACTTTGCCGCTCAAAGTCCCGATACGCCCGCTTGGGCAAAGGCAATTATCTATGGCGCTCTGGGATATTTTATTCTTCCAGTGGACGCAATACCGGATATGATACCGGTGGTTGGCTTGACAGACGACCTGGCAGCGTTAGCTGCGGCAATCGGCGCTGTCACCATGAGTATTACTCCTGCGGTCCGAATGCAGGCAAAGAAGAAACTGCTGGATTGGTTTGGTAAACTGTAGGAACATTTGAGCCTCGCCGTGATTTTGCGCATGAGTGCCTTGATCATGGCGAGTCCATCTACAAGCCATTTTTGGAGAATATCATGAAAACACATGCAACATGTCCTGCTTGCCATTTCCAAATCCCTCTTTGGCGGATTATGATTGCGCCAACGCCCTATTCGATTAAATGTAATACCTGTCTCTCGACGATCCGTGTAAGAATGGGCTGTGTGACAGGCATGTTATTGCTGTTGTCTGCCATCTTCATTTTGACAAGCGCCGCAGCCTTGCTTTTCTTTCAGGACCTGCTGAAAGCGGCGGTAGCCATTGTTATTGCCCTCTTCATCCTGTGGGTTGGGTTTGAAATTTTCTTTAGTTTGCTTGTTTGTAATGTGCCATCACTACTTTTACCATTAAAATTAGGCGCGGAAATGAACTCAAAATTTCTGTCCAAACCAAAATAACCCTTGGGCAAAGAGGGATTTCTTCACTTTTGAGAAAAACCATATTTATGAAAAGAAAAGGAATGGAATAGATTCAATGGGTTTCTTTGATTTTATCGACTCAATTTGGGAACTATTAGGAAGTGTGGCTCTCCGTCAATGGGGATCGCTGATTGCATTGCTTTGCATCGGTGGAATAGTCTCTGCCTTTTTGGCTCTTATCTTATGGCCTTTTAGTAAGTTTCTGGAAATCCTAGGTGTTGCTTCGCAACAATTGGTACAAACAATTGGGAAAGTTCTTATTGCAGTCGTCGTTGTGGGCAGTATTGTTGCAATAATCTGGGCGTGGAAAAATCAGGATTCTGCGGCTTCGATGCTTGCCGAACAAGCGCCATTGTTGGAACAGCCAATTTCCACATCCGTTGAGTTATCTCCCACATCGGTTGCCGTTGAGCAGCCAGCCATTCCATTGCCAAATTCTATTTGTTGGACGTACGAACTTCGGGATTTTTCAGGAGCACGCTGGCGAGTATGGGAGATGATTGTTAAAGCCAATGTGGGGGATGTTATGGATTGGACACAATTTAAGACTGATGTGGTCGCTTATAATCAAATACTCATCAAAGATGAGTATGAATTTTTCACGGACAAGACCTATCTTCTTCCAGAAAAATGCCCATAGTAATATTTTATCTTGATGCATTACGATAGCGAAATTAATTCGAAATCAAAATTTTTTGCTGAGGGGAAAAATTCTTTAGGATTAGACCCTTTGCGGGCTTTAGTGATGTCAAGTGAATAGTATAGAAATTGCTAGATAATGTGCTTCCCCGATATACCAATAAAAAGACGTTTATAGGCGCTGTAAAAAGGAAACTGGCATGGACGCGATCTTAGTTGCAGGTGAAATTCCCGAACCAAATGACCCATTGTATAACTATTCTAATGGCAGGGCAAAGGCCATGATCAGCGTGGCTGGTAAATCCATGGCGCAATGGGTTTTGGATGCATTGGATAATGCAAATGAAGTGGATAATATCATCGCTGTTGGGTTTTTCAAGCAACATGGTTTGAGCTGCTCCAAACCATTACATTTTATTCCAAATCAGGGACGCGCTCTGCCAAACGTTGTTGCAGGCATTAAGAAATCCATTGGTCTTGGTTCTCAGAGCAAATATGTTCTTGTTGTATCATCAGCGATTCCTGTAGTCGATAGTTCCATGATAGATGGAATGGTTGCTGCCGCGAAAAAGACAAAGGGAGATATTTATTACAGCATTTGTCATCGCCGTGTAATGGAATCCCGTTTCCCAAATTCAAAGCAAGCATATTGGCGTTTGGAAGACAGGGAAATCTGTATAGGTGGGATACACATGGTTCGCACTGACTTGTTGTCGGGTAGCCCGGATATGGATGTTTTGAGGCAGTTGATTGATGCGTGGAAGAATCCTCTTAAACAAGCTTCGATCATAGGGCGAGGTACGTGGTTATTGCTTTTTACACGGAATCTGACACTGGATGAACTGACCGACCGTGTTTCGCAACGTGTTGGTGTCAGGTGTCATCCGGTTGTATGTTCATCGGCAGAACTTTGCATGGTCGTGGATGATCCACGTCATCTGGAACTTGCACATGATGATTTAACAAGTCAGAAACGCAAATCCGCTACTCAGTCAAGGAAATCAGCCAAAGTCAAAAAGGAAGAAAGCAAGCCTGCGGAGAAAATTACGCAGCGCGCTTCTCAGGCGAAAACAAAAGATAACGTTCGGGCAAAGTCGGAAAAATCAAAGATACAGCCCCCTACTTCGAAGCGGAAAAAGGCGGACGTTGTTACTCCGGTCTTGAAGTCACCGGCAATTACGGCGTTGTTGACTCCTGAAAATTGGGCAGCCAAGCAGACGGAAAATGTGCGCTGGAAATTGGAACTCCAAAATACTGGCGGGGCGCCATTGCAGAGCCTTGTTCTCAAACGCGGAGATAATGTAATCGAGCAGGTTCAACTACTCAAGTTGGGACAAGGCGCGCAGGTGGAGTTTCTGCAAAGTTATGATCTGGCGGGGATTGAGCGGGAGATCATTGATATTACCGCCGTGACGAAGAGCGGAGAACCGCTCGCATGGCAGGTCAGGGGAGAGATACATATTCAGCGCGAGTTCCGCGTCTTTGCCGGGGTGGAGTTTACTCTGATTCCCAAAGGCAGTTTTATCATGGGCAGCAAGGATAAAGCCGATGCCTTTGACGATGAGAAACCGCGTCACTCCGTTGAGATTCATGGAAACTATTGGATGGGTCGTTATCCGATTACCAACACCCAGTTTGCGCGGTTTATTGAAGCAAGCGGTTATCGCACCACTGCTGAGACAAAAGGCTCTGGCACGACCTTCACTGGAAAGTGGCCCGAAGGACAGTGGGAGGAAGTTCCCAAGGTCAACTGGCGCCAGCCCTTTGGAAAAAAACGCGCCAACCCTGACAGGGAGAATCATCCCGTCACCTTGGTTTCATGGCATGATGCGCAGGAGTACTGCCGCTGGCTTAATCAGGTATATAAAAGCGAATTGCCCACAGGTCTCGCGTTCCGCCTGCCCACCGAAGCGGAGTGGGAGAAAGCCGCGCGCGGAGAGGACGCCTTGGAATACCCGTGGGGCAACCGCCCGCCTGAGATCAACCAGATCA
>JAIFKY010000068.1 GCA_020049345.1 Anaerolinea sp. | reverse complement strand
CCTAACACGGGCTGTACTCGAAGGCGTTTCTTTCGGTCTGCGCGATAGTTTCGAGTTGATGAAAAATGCCGGATTGAAAGACATCACCCAAGTACGCGTGACCGGCGGCGGAGCGCGCAGCCCACTGTGGCGACAGATTCTGGCGGATGTTTTCAACGCCGAGATCGTCACAGTTAATTCAGAAGAAGGCGCGGCATACGGAGCGGCTCTGTTGGCGGCGACAGGTTCAGGCGTATTCGAAAGCGTGGAAGCTGCCTGCGACGCCACCATCCAAATCACGGGCAGCACCAAGCCGGGTAAAGATCAGGCGGTCTACGAAAAACTTTATCCGCTGTATCGTGATTTATACCCGGCGTTAAAGCCCACGTTTACAAAAATTGGCTCTGAATAAAAGGAATGTCAATGGATAAAATACTTAACTGGGGACTACTCTCAACAGCGAAAATCAATCGCGCGCTGATCAAACCCTTGCGCGCCTCAAAACGCACTCGACTGCTGGCCGTTGCTTCGAGGAGCATTTCCACGGCTGAAAGTTACGCCCGCGAGTGGAACATTCCGCGCGCGCACGGCAGTTACGAAGCCCTGCTCGCCGACCCCGAAATTGATGTGATCTACAATTCCCTGCCTAATCACCTGCACGCTGAATGGACGATCAAAGCCCTGCGCGCTGGCAAGCACGTGCTGTGCGAAAAACCTTTTGCACTGACTCTCGCCGAAGTGGATGCCATGAGTCAAGCCGCGCGCGAAACAGGAAAAGTTCTAGCCGAAGCCTTCATGTACCGCCACCACGCGCAAACCTTGAAGGTGAAAGAAATTGTAGACAGCGGCATATTGGGAAAACTGCAACTGATCAAAGGTGCGTTTACTTTCACATTAACCCGCGAAGGCGATATACGATCCAAAAAAGAAACGGGCGGCGGCAGTATTTGGGACGTAGGATGCTACCCCATTTCCTATACGCGGATGATCGTCGGCGCTGATCCGCTTGAAGTATTTGGCTGGCAACTGACAGGTGCGGGCGGAGTCGATGAATCATTCATCGGGCAGATGAAATTTTCCAATGAAATCCACTCACAATTTGACAGCGGACTCAGATCTCCATCCCGCAGCATGATCGAGATCGTTGGAACAGACGCCTCGTTGATGATTCCCAATCCGTTCAAACCTGGTAAATCAAGTGAAATCTACCTTTCGCGCAACGATGAACAGGAAAAAATAAAAATCAAAGGCACTGAGTTATACCTCGGCGAAGTGGAAGATATGTGCGACGCGGTCACACAAAACAAATCGCCACGCATTTCGCTTGAAGACAGCCGAAAAAACATTGCCACAATCCTTGCATTAATCGAGTCTGCGCAGATTGGAAAACCTGTAACACTTGCCCACAATTAACTGGCTTCAGGAACTTAGAAGTTAAATTCTTGCCGCTGCGCAAAAAACAAAAATCTTCACCACAGAGAACACGGAGTTTTTAATGGGTTTCTCAGTTGACTCTGTGCGCTCCGTGGTGAAATCTCTTTCGGCTTGTCCGAGTTAGGAATAAAAATTTGATATAAATCCCATTGGTCAAAAAGCCCAATGGGATTTATAATTCAACCACTATATTCTAAAAACTGGAGGATTCCCATGGCAAGTGTTACATACAAAAATGTGTTCAAGAAGTTCGGTGATCTCATGATCATCAAAGACCTCAACATCGCTGTTGAAGATAAAGAGTTCCTTGTGTTAGTTGGTCCCTCAGGCTGCGGTAAAACAACCGCCCTGCGCCTGCTGGCTGGCTTGGAAGAAATCACAGACGGGCAAATCGTCATCGGTGACCGTGTGGTAAATGATGTTGCGCCGAAAGACCGCGATATTGCCATGGTCTTCCAGTCGTACGCGTTGTACCCACATCTTTCAGTTTATGACAACATGGCCTTCGGGTTAAAGTTGCGCAAAACCCCGAAAGAGGAAATCAAGCGTCGCGTAAATGATGCCGCTGAAATTCTCGGTATTACAGACTTACTCCTGCGCAAGCCTCGCCAACTTTCGGGTGGTCAACGTCAGCGTGTGGCTGTGGGACGCGCCATTGTGCGTGAACCCAAAGTCTTCCTGTTTGATGAGCCGCTCTCCAACCTGGACGCAAAACTCCGCGTTCAAATGCGCGCTGAAATCAGCAAATTGCACCAACGCCTGCAAACCACATTCATCTACGTGACCCATGATCAAACCGAAGCCATGACCATGGCAACCCGCATTGCGGTCATCAACAAAGGCAAACTTCTGCAACTGGATACCCCGCAAAATCTGTACGATTATCCCAACAGCTTGTTTGTAGCTGGATTCATCGGCTCCCCCGCCATGAACTTCTTCCCAGCCAA
This sequence comes from Anaerolinea sp., assembly GCA_020049345.1. GTDB lineage: Bacteria > Chloroflexota > Anaerolineae > Anaerolineales > Villigracilaceae > Villigracilis. The sequence goes on along the minus strand of JAIFKY010000068.1, from coordinate 6,168 downwards.
ACTGGTCAAAGAAGGCGATAAGATGATGGTGGACACCGGCGACTTCAAAGTTGCAATTCCCGAAAAACACGTTGCGCCCTACAAGTCCATGGATGGCAAGAGTGTCATCTTCGGCATTCGCCCTGAAAATATCCACGATCCCGAATTTGCCCCACAAAACATCCTCGCTGAAAAAATTACATCCAAGGTGGATGTAACCGAATTGATGGGTAACGAAACGCTCCTGTACCTCGTCAGCGGAAAAAACACATTTGTCGGACGCGTTGACCCACGCTCGAAACTACGTGTCAGCGATGTATCCCAGATGATCTTCGATATGGATAAGTTCCATATCTTTGATGCAGAAACCGAAAACGCGATTCGGTAATTAATTCTGTTTTTCATTACAAACAGGTTGGCGCACAACAAACGCGTCAACCTGTTCTTATTTAACGACTAACGCAATAAACTTCACCACGAAGTCACCAAGCCATAAAGTTTTTCTCTTCGAGTCTTGGTGACTTCGTGCTTTTGTGGTCAAAAAGTATGCTTATTAAACAGGCTCTTATTACTTTTGCAGGCGGTCTACTGTGAATTATTTTCGCAAGAGGGAGTAAATTAAGTTTAATAATTTTAAGGTTTTACTTTGTTAAAACACTTGATTAAATAAGAATTTATGCTAATATTAGTAATAAGCAACTAGCGTTGCAAACTCAAAAGTAGGCGTAAAATCGTGCTTTATTGGATCCCAGCCAATCAAAATATTAAGAATTTTAACAAACATTCCGCAGTAGATCTGATTCGTTTTGCGTCCAATGGCGTTTCACGAACAGAACTGGCGGAACAAATGGGGTTAACACGCGCTGCATTAACCATGATCGTCACTGATCTGCTCGAAAATGGGGTGATTTTGGAAGCAGAGAGCCGCGCCATTCCAAACGGACGACCACCTGTGGTTTTGGAGATCAACCCAAAGGGCGGTCTTGTGGCGGCGGTGGACATGGGAGCCACTCATTTAAATATCGCACTCGCGGATTTTTCCGCAAAAATCATTGGCGAAAAATACCTACCGCTGGATATCAAGCAGGGACCTCAATCTTGTTTGGCAGAAGTCAACCGTGGATTGCGCGAATTATTGGCGGAACATAATATTAATCTGTCACAATTAATGGCTGTTGGGGTCGGGGTGCCGGGTCCGGTGATAACAGACGCCGGCATGGTGGTCTCGCCTCCCATTATGCCTGGCTGGGACAGTTTCCCAATCCGCGACAACCTGCAAAAGGAATGGGGATGTTCCATTTCACTCAATAATGACGCTGAACTTGGCGCGCTGGGAGAATGGGCGTATGGCGCCGGACGCGGAGAGCAAAACCTTGCCTTTATTAAAGTTGGAAGCGGCATTGGCGCAGGGTTGATTATTAACCAACAAATCTACGGTGGCACTACAGGTTCCGCCGGTGAAATTGGACACATCACAGTGGATGAAAACGGGCCGCTTTGTACATGCGGAAATCATGGCTGTCTGGAAGCCTTTGCGGGCGGCAATGCCATTGCGCTTCAAGCAAAAAAAATGGTCGCGTCGGGCAAACGTACCCTGCTATCCAGTATTCCAACTGAGAATTTAACTGCGCAGGAAGTAGGCAAGGCTGCCCGCCGCGGTGATTTACCTTCACAGGAAATTATTATGCGCGCAGGCACTTTTATCGGAATTGCAATCGCCGGGTTGGTGAATCTGTTCAACCCGGGCGCAGTCATCATCGGCGGCGGCGTGGCGCTATCTGGTGATCTGTTGACGACATCAATTCGCCAGGCTGTTCGTGAACGTTCCCTGCGCGCGCCAAAACAAGGCGTACATATTACAACCGCCATGCTTGGGCGACGCTCCTCTTTGATGGGCGCCACCGTACAGGCAGTTAATATTGCAATCCACGATCTAATTGAAAAGAAACATCCCGTTTACAGGGATATTCTCGCGCCTGAGAAATAATGCAGGCGGCTGTCAATAAATAAAATAAAAGGAGGTGGTTACCCGCTCCCCGATAAAACAATGAAATTACGCTAATCTGTTCAAGAAAAATCAATACGCTAATCTGTTCAAGAAAAATCAATCAAAACTACCCAATACTTCCAAGGAGAAGAGTAATGAAAACCAAATTAGGTTTGTTAATTAGTTTGCTGGTCATTGCCAGCATGTTCCTCGCAGCCTGCGGTGGCGCTGCAGCCACTGAAGCCCCCGCCGCCGAAGCCCCTGCCGCGACTGAAGCCCCCGCAACTGAGGCGCCTGTTGCAACAGAAGCCCCTGCCGCTGAACCCATCACCATTACATTCTGGGAACAGGAAGGCGAAGACGTTGATGTATTCATCGACGGCTTGATCGCCGATTTCCAGGCTGCCAACCCCAACATCACCGTTGAGCGCACCCACTACGAGAACGAAGCCCTGCGCGACCAGTTCCAGACCGCTTCCCTCGCCGAAGCCGCTCCTGATGTTGTGCGCGTCCCCAATGACTTCGCTGGTCCTTTCAGCACCCTCGAAATCATTGCCCCCGCCAGCGCATTGTTTGACGATGCCTTCCTCGGACAGTTCTTCCCCGGCTCGCTCGACCCCGCCAAAGTTGCCGGCACCCTCTGGGGCGTCCCCGATAACTACGGCAATCACCTGATGTTGATCTACAACAAATCTCTGATCGCCGAACCCCCTGCCACTTTCGAAGAATTGATCACCGTCTCGAAGGAACTCACCAAGGGTGATGTTCAAGGCTTTGCTTACAACCTAAATGAACCCTTCTGGGGCGCTGGTTTCTATGGCGCTTTCGGCGGCTGGCCTCTCGATGAGAAGGATCAGCCCACTTTTGACAACCAGGCTTTCGTTGACTACCTGACCTTTGTTGCCTCGCTCAAGACCGATGGCGTCGTTCCCGCAGAATGTGATTATGCCTGCGCCGATACCCTGATGAAAGAAGGCAAAGCCGCCATGATCATCAACGGCGACTGGTCTCTCGGCGATTACACCACTGCCCTCGGCGACAACCTCGGTGTTGCTCCCGTTCCTACGATCAACGGCAACGCCTACACCGAAATGACTGCTGGTAAGTATTTCATGGTCTCGAATGCCGTGGTTGATGATGCCGCCCGCAAGGAAGCCGTCACCGCGTTCATTACCTACATGACCTCTGCTGACATTCAGAAGAAATGGCTTGATGAATTCAAACGCCTGCCCTCCAACACCGAAATTGCGAAAGACCCCAGCATTGCCAGTGACCCAATCCTCGCCGGCTCGATGGCTGACCTCGCTGTTGGTCGCGGACAACCTGCCGCTCCCGAAATGCGCTGCGCATGGGATGCCTGGCGCCCGAACCTCGAAGGCGTGATGGCTGGCACAGTAACCCCTGCTGACGCCGCTCCTGCCGCCCAGGAAGCCGCTGATGCTTGTGTTGCCACACTCGGCACAGCCCAATAATTTTTTAGTTTGATAAATAAGATGGAGAGCATTGAACATGCTCTCCATCTTATTCAATAAGAATAGCCTGCTTGAAACACCCTTCGAGATTTGGGAATCCTATTTTTCAGCGCCGCATCAAATCCCGATAAATCAAATGAAAACAGAGGTTGATATGGAAAAAGAAAACTTCCTGCAAAAAAACCTGCCAACTATTTTATGGATTGCTGCAATTGGCTCAATTTATTTTGTCATATCCTCATTAATTATGCCCTTTGCAGACGGCATCACATTAACCAGCAAAATTGTGATCGAACGCCTTCAGGAAATCGGCGGTTTTCTTTTTGCAATTCTGGGCGGACTTGCAATCATTGAAATTTATTTTTATCAAATTTTCTTCCGCCAGCCAATTAACCAAACTGCAAATATCATCACTCGAATCATTCAGGTTGCGCTTGGTCTCCTGACTTTGACTGTGGTGATTTACTTTTTCGACCTGACCGACCTGATCAAACTCGGAGACAGCGCCGTCAGTAAATTTGTGAACACACCTCTGGATTTTCTCACAAGCCTGCAAAAGTCGCTCATCAGCGCAAAGTTCGCGACAAAAGCATCGGCAAAAATGATGGCGGGCATCCTTGTTGCGCTCGGCATTTTGGCGCTGTACGCAGTGATTCAATTCACCAGCAAATCCAAAAACAGCCGCGTGGGACTGGCTTATCTTTTGATACTGCCCGCTTTTATCGGCACGCTCTTCCTCATCATATACCCGTTTCTTTTCGAAATTAAACTTGCATTCTCGAATGCATCCCTTGGGACACAAGCAACCAAGAATGCCGAATATGGACTTATTTATGGCTGGAACAATCTCGTAGCGTTGTTCACAGGCAGTGTTGCGAAAGACGCAAAATTCTTTGAAGTCTTTTGGCGCACCATTCTGTGGACGGGCATCAACGTCACATTTCACACGCTGGGTGGCATGGGACTAGCCATCCTGCTAAATCGTCCCCTGAAATTCAAAGGCTTGTACCGTACGCTGTTGGTCATCCCTTGGGCAATTCCCACCACCATTGCCGCCATGGCCTTGCGGAATGAATTTGACAGTCGGTACGGTTTGTTCAATATCCTGCTGGGAAACCTCAACGCCTGGCTCACAACCGTCAGCCAGAACACGGCAAACATCGTGGGAATCGGCAACGGGTTTGCATGGCTCGCAGCCACGATCGGGCCCGTCGCATGGAAGCAGGATCCGGTTTGGGCGTTTGTTTCGGTATTGATGGCAAATATCTGGCTGGGAATTCCGTTCATGTCGGTCATCATCCTTGGCGGGTTGCAGAGCATCTCGCAGGAATATTACGAAGCCGCCGAAATTGACGGAGCCAGCCGCTGGCAGCAATTCCGCAACATCACCCTGCCGTTGCTTCGCCCTGTTCTGACCCCTGCCATTATTTTGGGTGTGGTTTGGACATTCAACAAGTTTGACATCATTTACTTGATCACGCAAGGCGGTCCTCAGGAAAAGACAGACATCCTTGTTTCATCCATGTACAAAGCCGCGTTCCAATTTTATCGCTACGGCTTTACCGCCATGTTCGCGCTGGTAATCTTTGCCATTCTATTTTTGTTCACCCTCTTTTACCTAAAGACCAGCGGTGGACTTAAGTCTGCAACCGAATAAGGAGCATTCCATGTCCAAAAATCCAATCTCACGCTTCTTTAGCTGGTTTTTCCACCGCTCACGCGGCGACAGCCCCTTCAAAACTCTGATGATCCATGCGACGCTTATCATGGCATGTGTCATCGCTGTTTATCCCGTTCTGCGCGTGGTGACCATTTCCCTGCGCCCAAATGACACACTGCTCACCACAGACTTGCGGATCATTCCCGAACACGCCACCCTCGACAACTACAAGGAAGTATTATTCGGCGACCCTGAGAAAAACCGAAAATCTGATTTCTTCCTTTGGATTTGGAACTCGATCTCGGTCGTGGCGGTCACCTCTGTCATCAGCGTCATCCTCGCGGCAATCAGCGCGTACGCCTTTTCACGTTTCCGCTTTCCGGGGCGTGAGGCGGGGCTGGTCTTCCTGCTAACCACACAGATGATTCCAGCGGGCATGTTGTTGCTTCCGCTGTTTATCATGATCGCCAAACTAAAAATGATCAACACCTCGCTGGGGTTGATCATCGCCTACGCTGTGACCTCGGTGCCGCTCACCATCTGGACGCTCAAAGGCTATTACGACACCATCCCCGTTGACCTTGAAGAAGCCGCGCTGATTGACGGCGCAAGCCGCGTGACGGTCTTCACCAAAATCATTCTGCCGCTTTCCACACCCGCGCTGGCAATCGCCTTCCTCTTCTCGTTCATGGGCGGCTGGAGCGAATACCTCGTGGCGCGTGTGGTTCTGCAAAAGAACGAAATCTTCACCTGGCCGCTCGGCATCTTTACCTTCGCACAGCAATTCACCGTCTCGTGGGGACAATTCGCCGCCGCGTCGGTGCTGATCGCCATCCCCGTCATGGCGCTTTTCCTCTACTCGTCCAAGTGGCTGATTTCAGGTCTAACACTCGGAAGCGTAAAAGGATAAACTCCATCCTGCCAAATCAATATTCCCTTTCCTTCTGACGGAGGGAAGGGAATATTTTTATCTCGATCCGTAACTGCTTTATCGGGGGCTAAGCCCCCGATAAAGCATACCTTCTGAAAAAATGACCAAACGAATTTTTCTCACATTCCTCCTCCTTTTC
>JAIFKY010000054.1 GCA_020049345.1 Anaerolinea sp. | reverse complement strand
CACTTCGCCGACGCACATATTGACATGGCCAACTACGGCAAACACGACCCCGAATCGGGGCTGCCTTTTCGCGTGCTGGATTTCCTCAAATCGCTGGATGCCATCGTGGATGCAGCCATCTCCGAAAAAGTGGATTTGGTCATCTTTGCGGGCGATGCCTACAAAGACCGCTCGCCCGCGCCGACCTTCCAACGCGAATGGGGACGGCGCATCATGCGGCTTTCGCAGGCGAAAATCCCCACCCTGTTGTTGATCGGCAATCACGATGTTTCGCCGTCCATCGGGCGCGCCCATGCTTTGCAGGAATTCAAGACCCTGCAAGTTCCATTCGTGAAAGTGCTGGATAAACCCTGCTTTCTAAAACCGGATGAACTTTGGGATTTGCCGATTCAAGTCATCGCCATGCCGTGGATCACCCGCTCAGGCCTGATGGCGGCGACTGGTGAAGTGGATTCCACCGAAGCATTCTCGCGCATCGAAGGCAATATCGGAGAATTGATCGAAGGTTGGCTCGAAGAAGCCGACCCGTCCCTGCCGACCATTCTCACCGCGCACGCCTCCATCGAAGGCGCGAAGTTCGGCGGAGAAAGACTCGTGATGCTTGGCAATGACCTTGTCCTTTCGGGCAGTTTGGTCAAGAATCCAAAACTTAGTTACGTGGCCATGGGACATATCCATAAGCCGCAGGATGTGAACGAAGGCTTTCAGCCGCCGGTCATTTACCCGGGCTCCATCGAGCGCGTGGATTTTGGCGAAGCAAAGGAAGACCGGTTCTTTGTCATTGCCGAAATTGAAAAAGGAAAAGACACGCAGGTGAATTGGGTGGAACTCACAGGGGCGAGAAAATTCATCGATCGCCGAACAGTTCTCGGGTCGAATGAGAACGTGACCCAATCCCTTAAAGACGCATTACCCAGTCCGCAGGAAATGTCTGAGGCAATTGTCCGCTTGTCGGTGGAATACCCAAGAGAATGGGATACGTTGATAGACGAAACCGCGCTGAGAAAATATACCGAGGGCGCGTTTGAATTTCATCTTGTGAAACGCCCGCAAAGCGAGGCGCGCGTGCGAATTGCCGAAGGGCAGTTGATCAGCAGTTTGAGTCCGCTGGATTTGCTTGCCCAATACTTCGATGCTTCAAAAGCCAAAGACGCCGACGAATTAAAAAAACTCGCGCAGGAAATTATTTCAGAAGACACGCTTGATGCGTAAATCCAAAATCCAAAGAGGTATCCATGTCCAAGGAAAATTCACGTTATCGCTGGTTTGTCGTTGCTGTTTTCTTTTTCTTCATGCTGCTGCATCAAACCGATAAATTGATGATCGGTTCGCTGCAAGTGCAAATCAGCGATGATTTTCAACTCAACAACAAGCAATGGGGTTTGATCAACTCTGGCGCGCTGCTCGTTGCCACCGTGCTTTACCCAATTTGGGGATATTTATACGACCGCTACGCGCGCACAAAACTGATTGCGTTTGCATCGTTTGTTTGGGGCGCAACCACCTGGCTTAACGCCATCGTACGCACCTTCACCGGTTTTATGATCACACGCGCATCCACCGGCATTGATGACTCATCCTACCCGGGTTTGTTCACGCTGATCGCCGATTATTTCGGTCCCAGCCTGCGCGGAAAAGTGTACGGCATTTTACAATTGGCACAGCCGCTCGGATATTTGATCGGCATGATTCTGGCGCTGATCGTCGCCCCCCTAATCGGCGGCTGGCGTTCTGTGTTTTACATCACCGGCTCACTGGGGCTGGTTCTGGCGGTCATCATCTATTTTGGCGTAAAAGAAATGCCGCGCGGACAGGCCGAACCCGAATTTGAGAATATGCCTGAAATGCAAACCTTCAAGTTTTCATGGGCTGAAGCCCGCGAGATTTTCAAGAAGAAAACCATGTGGTTTGTCTTTTTACAGGGTTTCGCCGGCGTATTCCCGTGGAATGTGATCACGTTCTTTTTCTTCGGGTATCTTGAAAAAGAACGCGGCTATGACGCCAACGGCATCCTCATGACCATGGCGCCAGTCATCCTGATCCTCGCCAGCGGATATTTTGTGGGCGGCGCGCTCGGCGACTTTGCCTTCAAACGCACCAACAAGGGACGCATCATTGTTTCCAGCGCGGGCGTTTTGCTTGGCGCAATTTTCATGGCGCTTGCCATCACCACGCCCATTGAAGCCCGTACCCAATTTTTCATCTTCATGTGCCTGACCGCCATTTTTATGCCGCTTTCCTCGGCTAACGTCATCGCCACCGTTTACGACATCACCGTGCCGGAAGTGCGATCCACAGCGCAGGCCGTGGAATATTTCGTCGAGAACGCGGGCGCGATCACCGCGCCGATCCTCACGGGCGCCATTGCAGACGCGTTTAGTTTGCAAACCGCCATCCTGTTGATCTGCACCGTGGCGTGGGGGCTGTGCTTCTTCTTCTACCTCGGCGCAATCTTCACCATTGATAAAGACTCGCATGACCTTCGCAGCCAAATGGCAGATCGCGCAAAAGCAATGTAAATTTTCACGGTTTCAAATCAGGGGCGGATCACAATCCGCCCCTGCTCACCGAAAGAGGGGATAAAAAACACATAGCCCCAGTGGCGCGATTGGCATACAATGAAATCAAAATAATATCCTTGCGGCGGCGATCTCAACTGTTGCCCGCATATTTGAAATCATAAATCGGGAGAATCGAATGACCATTATCATCGCCGACACCACCTGTGGCTTGCCGCGTGACCTGCTGGCACAACGCGGCATTCCTTTAATTCCACAGATTGTGACGTTTGGAGAAGATTCATTTCACGATGACAAAGAGATGGATACCGCCACGTTTCTACAAAAACTCAAAGCATCTAAAACCTTGCCCAAAACAGCCGCGCCAGAGTCGCATTTGTATTTTCCCATTTTTAAGCGGGCGCAGGAAGTTGGTGAAAGTGTGATCATTGTTGCGCCAACCAGCAAAGCCAGCGGCACAGTCCGCTCGGCACAGACCGCCGCATTGGAATTTCCCAAGTCTGATATTCGCGTGGTGGATACGCTGACCATCTCCTGCAATCTCGGTTCACTCGTTCTCGTGGCGGATGAAATGGCGAAGGCTGGCGAATCGGCGGATGAGATCGTGGCAAAACTCAACGACATGATTCCGCGCGGGCGGCTTTACTTTTTGGTGGATACGCTCGAATACCTTGCCAAAGGCGGGCGCATCGGCGGGGCCAAACGACTGCTGGCCGAACTGCTGGAGATCAAACCCATTTTGCAGATGAAGGACGGGCAGGTTGAATCGTTTGAGCAGCTGCGGACGAAAAAACGCGCGCTGGCGCGTCTGGTGGAAGTGGCTGTGGAACAATGCCCAGGCGGAGAATCAACTCACTTGTGCGCGCTCCAGGTTGAGGCGGAGAGCGAGGCGGAGTCTCTCGTCGCGCAATTAAAGTCACAGATTGACGTTCCCCAAATTCCGATCTATGAATTGCCGCCCGCCATCGTTGTCCACGCCGGACCGCGCGCAATGGGCGTTGGATTTTTTGTGTAGTATATTTTTTCTACACCGCCTCTGCCTGCTCTGTGGTAAAACTGCGGAACACCAGTGAGCCGCGTAAATTAAGAACTTTGTAAACATGAAATCAGATCAGATTGAACAAGTGATTGAGCAAATTCGGTCGCTACCCAACGCTCAAGTGGATTGTGGAACAGAACAAGGGCAAGACCGCTTTTTCGCCCAACTCAGCAATCATATATCCACGCCTGGGATGCTCGACATGCCATTTGACTGGTATGTTGCGGAAGCCCATAAAAGTCTTACGCAGATTGAAAATTTAATTAGACCGTATTCTCTGCCAACCGATTATTTATCGTTTCTAAAGTTCCATGGTGGAATTACAATTTCCAACGAAGATTCTTCTTTCACCTCTTTGGGTTTTGGTCCCATGGCCGAAGAATGGTACCCATACCTTGTGGGCAAGGTTGGATATTACGAAAATGGGTTTCTAAAAATAGGCGCTCTACGATTTCGGAATCCTGTTGAATATGGTTTTATGTATGTTTCTTTCTTTCTGGATCTTGGCAACAAAATTCAGCGCAACCATGTTATTGGCGTATCCATGTGGAAACTTGGAAAGCTGAATTTACAAGATGTATTTCGAGAACCACAGTCTTGTTCATTTTGTTGGTTGATGATTGCAGATTCTTTCACCGAATGGCTTCAAGCCGCGGCATCCACCACAGGAAGGTTTAGGTATTTATAACCCCAAACAGAGTCCACGCCTAAAAGCAAGAAATTCTTGTATCCTCTCAAAAAGTCGGGGTGAGTGAGACATCCGAAGTCTTCGAGACTTCGGATGTCTGATGTGCGCCCCAAAATATTGAGAAGATATACTGGACGCGGTCACAAATTGCGGTTTTTACACGATTGATTCGGCGGGCTAAGTTCGTGGAAGCCCTTTGGGCTAGTCGGCTTTAGCCGACTTTTATGTACTGAGCAAGGGATTTATCCCGATGCGATACGAAGCCCAAAAATCGCGCGGAGTTTTTTATAAGTGAACGCGTATTCTCTATCGTTATTTTTTTGGAAACCCATATCCCATGATCAAACTCCCCGGACTAATAGACCCACACGTACACCTGCGCGAACCCGGCGCAACCCACAAAGAAGATTTTGACTCTGGCACATCTGCCGCGCTGGCCGGCGGAATTACAACCGTGCTGGCCATGCCCAACACCAAGCCGCCCATTTTTGACGCAGAAACGCTTGATCTTGCGCTGAATGCCGCAAAACAAAAAGCGCGCTGTGACTACGGACAATTCGTGGGCGCGGGCCCCGCCAACGCCAATTGGAACGAAAGCGGGCGCGAGGCTCTGCCCCTGCAAGCGGCAGGATTAAAAATGTACCTCGATTCAACCTTTGGCGAACTGCGGCTGGATGACATGACGCTTTGGATGCCTCACTTTGAGAATTATCCCAAAAATATGCCCATCGTAGCGCATAGTGAAAGCAGAAGCATGGCGGCGGCTATTTTATTCGCCGCCATTTACGACCGCCCCGTGCATATCGCGCACATTTCACTCAAAGAGGAAGTTTTATTAATCAAAGCCGCCAGGGAACGCGGCATCAAAGTGACTTGCGAAGTCTGCCCGCATCATTTATTTTTAACCAAAGAGGATATTCCAGCCATCAGCCACGGACACCCGGGGCGCGGCGAAGTTCGCCCGCGACTGGCAACAAAAGAGGATGTGGATGCCCTGTGGAGAAATCTGGATGTGATTGACTGTTTCGCCACCGACCACGCGCCGCACACCATTGCGGAAAAAGATTCAGACAACCCGCCGCCCGGATTCCCCGGACTGGAAACCATCCTTCCGCTCTTGCTGACTGCGGTAAACGACAAGCGTTTAACATTAAACGTTCTTATCGAAAAAATGTACACGAACCCCAAAAGAATTTTCAACCTGCCCGACCAGCCTGAAACATGGGTGGAAGTGGATGAGGACTCAATACACGAAATCAAAGCATCCGAGCAACTCACGCGCTGTGGCTGGACGCCTTTTGAAGGCTGGCAGGTGAAGGGCAAAGTCCGCAAGGTTGTCCTGCGCGGCAAAACCGCCTTCGAAGATGGAAAAATCCTCGCTCCCGCCGGCTACGGAAAGAATGTTCGCGGTTAATCACCTTTCTACTATCCGAAATATCCCATCTAAACCCCCACATTTGGGGGTGCTTGTTTAGACAAGACAAAGAAGTTGTTCCCAAAACTGTGGATAACTCGCTTAAAACTGTGGAGAACTACCCCTGCCTGTGGACAATAAGACCAATTGTTCGAAAATAGATTGGGCAACGCAAAAACAACACCCCCCATATATGGGGGGTGTTCAATAAGAAAGCCAAAATATAGTAAATGCAAGAAAAGTACCCGAAAGCCAATATTTTCTGTGGATAAGTTATTCAAAATCCATCAACAGGCAGTAAATGTTTGGGATCAGCAATCAACCTTAGGTTTGGGGTGTGGCGAGAGCCGAACCCCCACAGGTGGCGATCAGTCGTACTTATCCCCGCTATCCACACCCCCTACTACTATTACGATTCCATATAAATATATATATAACTCTTGAATCTATTAAGGGTATCCTGTACAATTCAAAAGTAAGTCCGTACCCACCTTAGCCAACCTTGGGAGGTTGCCATGGATATAATCAAAGTTTCAGCCAACTCCCGTACCTCAGCAGTCGCCGGGGCAATCGCGGGCGTAATCCGCGAACATAAACGGGCAGAAGTTCAAGCCATAGGTGCAGGCGCCGTAAACCAGGCCGTAAAAGCCTGGACGCTTGCCACAGGCTACCTCAAACTTGATGGGATTGAAATTGTTTGCGTCCCTGAGTTTGTGGAAGTAACAATCGAAGACAAGGTTCGCACCGCCATCAAAATGGTGATCGAACCTCGCTAGTCATAGGTCCCATTTGCACCGCACGCTTGCGCGCAGTGCAAATGGGATTTAGTTTGATTAGACAAGCGAACACAGGGTGGCGTATAATCTTCGCTGTGGATGTTTCGCTGCGCGCCGCCCCTTTAGTTTGATTCCGCGCGCGGGCAGATTCCACGCCTTGACATTTCTTATTCCTATGAAAAACTGGAAGAAATTTTCACGCGTGTTTTTTCTTACCCTGCTGGTAAGTTTGCTGGCGGGTGTTTCCGCGCCCGCATGGGACGAATCTGCAAGCGCCGCGCCGATGAGCGCAAGCCTTCGAGATGTGGTTATCAGTGAAGTAGCATGGGGTGGGACTGCGGCAAATTCAGCAGATGAATGGATTGAGTTATATAATCCTACAAGTTTGGCTATAAATCTATCTGGTTGGACATTAATATCCAGTGACGCCACCCCAAGTATTTCTTTAACAGGAATTATTCAACCTGGTGGATATTATTTACTTGAAAGCGGTGATGATTTTACTATTTCTGATGTTGTAGCGGACCAAACATATTCGGGTGGTTTAAATAACACTGGTGAAATTCTCACTTTACGAGATGGTTCTTCAAACATTATTGATACATCAAATAGTGTCACTACCGCTTGGGATGGTGGAAGTGGTGCTTCCAATTATTACAGCATGGAAAGAATCGGTATTGTTGCGGATAGTGTAGCCGCATGGACGTCCAACAATGGTGTTACTCGCAATGGACTTGATGCTGGTATTCCTAATAATTGTAATCCTAGTGTGACTTGTACCACTAATCCCCAATCTATAAACGGTACGCCTCACACCTCAAAAGTAGACCTCTCATTAGCGATGGTGGTCAACAATCTTACTCCCAATATCGGCGATACAGTAACATTTACCATTACTGTAAGTAATATAAATAACGTGGGTTATGGTACTGCTACGAATGTCACGGTCTTAGATTCGTTGCCATCAGGATTAACATTAGATCCCATAAATCCGCCTGTCCCCAGCGTAGGAACATATAATTCAGGTATTTGGACAGTTGGAACTCTGCCCGTTAACTCAAGCGCAACATTGATTATTTACGCAAAGGTAGAACCAAGTGGCTCAAGGACAAATTCTGCCGAAGTGTCGTTTAGCGATCAGGTTGACGCTGATTCAACTCCAGGGAATGCCGCTACAACCACAGAAGATGATAATTCCAGCGTATCAGTTACGCCTCCAAGTTCTGCAGATTTGAGCGTCATCAATAAAGTAAATAATTTGGATACTATAAATTCAAATGTTTGCGCCAATGTTGTATTTGCTATTACTGTGACCAATAATGGCGTTGATGATGCAACAAATGTTGAGGTAACAGATCTGTTGCCTTCTGCAAAATTACAATATATTTCCCATACTGCTGGAATGGTTTATGACAGTGTTTCTGGAATTTGGAACGTGGGCACACTCACTGCCAGCGGCGCGGGAAAAACCAAGACATTATTTATTACCGCAAAACTGATAGGCAGCGGCACTGTGACCAATAACGCGCAAATATCATTTTCTGATCAAAGTGATCCAAACAGCGCGAACAACACCGATGACAGCATTATTAATTCTGTTGTTGGCTCCAACTCAGACCTAAAAATAACGCAGACTTCAACTCCCTCAACAAGCGTTGCCGATACGGTAAATTTGGTGGTTACGGTTTTTAATAACGGACCTGATCCGGCAACCAGCGTTCAAGTAGAAGATAACTTGCCTACAGGGTTAACGTATGTTTCTTACACGGTCGCGCCCTCCGGCATGTCTTATAACAGCAGCACCGGAATTTGGTCTATTGGCAACCTTGCTGTCGGAGGCTCTGCGATCTTGACCATCACTGCC
>JAIFKY010000237.1 GCA_020049345.1 Anaerolinea sp. | reverse complement strand
AATGTGAACGCAACGCCGATCAACACCACACCGACAACTGTTCCTGCCGCGATGAAGGAGGTCAAGGCTGGAGAAAAGGACGCCGCCACGAAGACAGTCGCCAGCATGATCAAAGTTGGAAAGCGCCCATTGCATGGGACGAAGTTATTCGTCAGAATGGCGATCAACCGTTCGCGTGGAGAGTCGATCACGCGGGTTGCGATCACGCCCGCCGCGTTGCATCCGAATCCCATTGCCATGGTCAACGATTGTTTTCCGTGTGCGCCGGTCTTTTTGAACATCCAATCCAAATTGAACGCCACGCGCGGCAGGTATCCGAGGTCTTCCAAAAACGTAAACGCGGGGAAGAAGATCATCATCGGCGGCAGCATCACACTGATGACCCACGCCAGGCTGAGATACACGCCATCCCAAATAAAACCTGTGATCCACCACGGCGTTCCAATTTGAGTAAACAGTGCCCGGCCATAATCGCCGATGCCAAACAAAACAACCGCCAGCCAGCCCGAAACCACGTTCGCCCCCGAAACCGTCAGCCAGATCAGGATGCCAAGCAGCCCCAACATGATCGGCAACCCCGCCCATGGAGAGGTAACGAGGCGGTCTATCTTCTGATCGAAATCATACTTTTTATCCACCGAAGTTTTCACAGCGCGCTTCGCAATATTTTCCGCTTCCAAATAAAGCGACTTCACGATCTCATCCCGAAAACCGGTTGAAACTTCCATATTTACCTTCTTCCTAATTACTAATGACTAATTACCAATTACCAACTCACTGCCTTCCCTCAACCGACATCTTCCCGCTGAACTTCACATCCGCGCGCTGCTGGCGAGAGACAATATCTCCCAACTCGCCCGTGGACAATGCCTTCTGCACCCGCGCATCACCATCCAGCAAACGGATCGCGAGCCAGCGCGCATTTGGAATGCCCGGCGCCATTTGCTCAATCATCGGCGCCAGTTCATTCACAGCCTTTTGAAATTCAGTCGTGCCGCCCACGCGCAAAGGCTTGGTGACAATTGTTCCTTCGATCACGTCGGCAACCGCGCCCAATAAAGTATGAATGCCTTCGCCGCTTCGCGCAGTGATCGCAATGGCCGGCACGCCCAGGTCACGGCTCAACGAACGCGCATCCACTTCGATGCCTTTTCGTTTGGCCTCATCCATCAAGTTGATGGCCACCACAACATTCTCGGTAATTTCCATCACTTGCAAGACAAGGTTCAAATTTCTTTCCAATGCGGTCGCATCCGTTACCACGATGGTGCAATTCGGTTGTCCGAACAAAATAAAATCACGCGCCACTTCCTCATCCTGCGAAGCGGAAAGCAATGAATACGTTCCGGGCAGGTCAACCAGTTTGTAGCGCATCTTATTGAATTCAAATCCGCCTTCGGCGCGTGTCACGGTTTTGCCGGGCCAGTTGCCTGTGTGCTGCTTCAAGCCGGTCAGCGTGTTGAACAGCGTGGACTTGCCCGTGTTGGGATTCCCAGCCAGTGCGATCACGCGGTCAAAATCCCCGACCTTGATTCCCATCTGCTCCAACTGCGTGAACGCAGGGCAGGTTTCGCAATGCTCGGTGGGGAGTATGGTTTTATTGTTTGTCATTTTTCTCCAGTGTCGAAAGTCAAAAGTCGAAAGTCACAACCGCGACCTTTGACTTTCGACTTTTGACATTATTAAACGGGCTTCACCCAAATCTGCGCCGCCTGATCTTTTCGCAGCGCGATCAATGTTCCTCGCACACGGTATGCGCGCGGGTCGCCGAAGAAATTTTTCAACTCAGGATAAATAACCGTACCCGGCGTGAGTCCTAAATCTAAAAATCGGCGGCGTGTAAAACCTTGCACGGCATCATCCAAAATCACAATTTCGCCGCGTTGGTCGTGTTTTAACTCAGCCAATGGAATTGCGCTGGCTTTTGCCGTTTCACTTTCTGGCAGAGCCGCCACGCTCACATTTGCCGCCACCGCAGGCGCAAGCCGGTATTCAGTCTCACCGTCAGTCAATAAATATCTTTGCGGGTTACGATCCAAAATGCGGATGGTTTGTCCCAAGCGGAGTCCTGCCGCCAAAATTTGTTCAAAGGCTAGGGCAGGTTCATCCTCAAGGTGGACGATCCGCATCGGCCCCTCAGCCTGCCACGCCGTCAACGGCATTCCCTCCGCCTTGAGCAGAGTCCCCTCGCGGGTGGGGATGGGGTCGCCATGCGGGTCGCGCATCGGGTGGCCGAGAGCCGCATCCAATTCGTTGAGCTGCGCTTCGGTCATCGTATGTTCGCGGCGATGCGCTTCGCTGTGAATCTTTTCCAAGGGCATCCGCGCTTCGTCTGTGAGATACCGTTCCCACAATCGGTGCGCGCGGACAACATGCAGCGCCCAGCGTTCGCCTTCCGTGGTTAGATGCAGTTCCGAGCCGCGTGATTCGAGCAGATTCTGCATTTCCATGTTTTCGATCAATCGCATCACTTCGCCGCGTTGGATGTCCAGCGTCCCGGCCAGCGATTCAGGTGATGCGTGCCGTCCCTGCTGTTCGCGGTCAAGCAGGTGCTTAAGCGCATCCTCCACCTGTTCACGATCCCGCGCAATGCGATACGTTTTGTAGGTTGCAAGTAATCCCACGCGGGGTACGAAGACGGCAACCAATAAAAATCCAATCAGCAAAAACCAAAATGTAATATTCATATTTACCTTTCCTAATTTTCTTTCTCCACAAAAACCTGATTTGTCACGGCCGTCCCCAGCACTATATTTGACTTTTGACCTTCGACCTGCAACGTAAGATTGCCGTCGAACTCGGAATAATTTTTGACTGTGATTTTCACCTCGGGCACAACTCCAATCTTATGCAGGTGGCGGAGCAAGGCTGGGTCGTCGGCTGATACTCTTCGGATTGTGGCAGTCTCGTCGGCGCGGAGTGAGGCGAGCGGGCAGGACTCATCGGCAGGCATGACCAGATCCGCTGTGGGGATTAATTCGCCGTGCGGGTCGCGAGTCGGATTTCCCAGGGCGGCGGCCATGCGCGTTTCAAAATTCTCCGAAATTACATGCTCAAGTTTGTCCGCTTCGCAATGGACTTCGTCCCATGAATAACCGAGGGTTTTTACCAGGAAAGTTTCAAGCAGACGATGATGACGAATGACTTCAAGCGCGGCTTTTTCTCCATTCTTTGTCAGCCTGACACCCTGATGTTTTTTATAAATCACAAGCGGCGGTTGCGAGTTGGCAAGTTTTTGCAACATGCCGGTCACAGATGCGGGCGCAACGCTGAGCCGACTCGCAAGATCGTTGGTGCTTGCCGCGCCGCCATGCTCATTGAGTTCATAAATATGTTTGAGATAATCCTGAATGGATTGGGTGATGGCTTCGGGCATACGATTCCTTTTTGTTGTGCTCTAAAATTTAGGCTAGACTAAATTTTATTTTACTCCTTATATGTTTTTTGTCAAGGAAAAGGGCTTGACTTTTGGCGTGCGATTCTGTAAAATATGTTTGTTAGTCCAGTGAATTTACAAAGTGTTGAGAGTTTTTGATCATACTTGCCGAGTCTGAATTTAATGCAAAAAGCCACCCACCAACTCACCAAGCAACACAATCGCGACCTCGTTTTGAGGACGATCTTCTCCCGCGATTCGATCAGCCGCGCAGAAGTGGCGCGGGTGACGCACCTCACGCGCACAACGGTTTCCGAGGTTGTCAATGGCTTGCTGATTGAAGGTTTGGTCGAAGAGGTTGGGCGCGGGGAATCACTTGGCGGCAAAACCCCAATCTTATTAAGCATCGTGGCTGATTCGCGTTATTTAATCGGATTAAACCTTGCGCAGGATAAATTCACCGGGGCAGTTGTCAACTTGAGAGGGGAGATCAAGGAACTGGTGGAGATACCCGTTCATGATGACAATGGGGAGAATGCGCTTCAACTTGTTTATCAAATTATTGATCAACTTAACCGCAAAAAATTAAAGCCGATTGTTGGCATTGGCGTCGGCACGCCGGGCCTTGTCAATACGCGCGAAGGGGTTGTGATTAATGCGGTGAACTTGGAATGGCAGGACCTTCCGCTTAGTCAATTGCTTGGGAAGAAATATAAACTGCCTGTGCTGATTTTGAATGATAGCCAGGCGGCTGCAATTGGCGAATATGTCTATGGCGGCGACCATGCGCCCGATGAAAACTTGATCGTTGTTAACGTCATTCATGGAATTGGCGCGGGTATCTTGATCAACGGGCGTTTATTTCAGGGTGACGGCGGCGGCGCGGGAGAAATTGGGCATGTGGTGGTTCAGGAACATGGTGAACTTTGCCGCTGCGGTCAGCGTGGTTGTTTGGAAACCATTGCCAGCGCGCGGGCAGTTGTTCAGCAAATGAAAATGAAATCGCTTGAAGAGGTTTTTTCTGCTTATCAGGCGGGTAATTCCAAGGCAAAAACTGTGGTTGGGCAGGCAGGCTTTTATCTTGGCGCATCCCTTTCCAATTTAATTGGCACGCTCAATATTCAAAAAATTGTACTTACAGGCGATATGACTCGCTTTGGCGCAGAGTGGTTGAGCGCCGTCAGCGCAGCCATGCAAACTGGCGCGTTTAGCCGTATGACAGAAGACACAAAACTTGAAATTGGAAAATTGGATTATCGCGCCTGTATTTTAGGCGCTTCGGCTTTTTTATTGCTTAATGATTATTCACTTTTGTTTAACGAGGAAAATTGATGTCTTTTCAATTGATTGCCCCGCGTGTAATTCCCCCGCTGGATGAAGGCTTTCGTCCTGCTGTTTTGGCGAATCAAAATTTTCGGCGTAGTTCCCAGCCTGTTGGTGTGCGAACAGTAATCGGTTTGGAAAGAGGCGCGGGTGAAATATCGCGCTTCGAGACCAGCGTTTATCCCGAAGGTCATCCTGATTTTGAATCCAATTATCAATACATCGAACGCATTGTCAAATTTTTGCTTTGGCAGCGCGGCGGACATACATTGTACGTGGGCGGTTCCTCCAGGATTGCCGACCACTTGAAAAAGTTGTATTCTAAAAATGGCGTGAGAAGTTTTGATTACGAATTTATGGGTGAGCAAGTGTACGAGAAGAATTTTTCCGTCATCTCCTGCGCGGCGGATGAAGTGCCCGCTTCGCGCGAAACGGGGAAGTTGCTCGGACGCAATTTGCAGGGGCATCGCATTGGGTTTGATCTGGGCGCGTCTGACCGCAAGGTGAGCGCGGTGGTGGATGGCAACCCAATCTATAGCGAGGAGGTGATTTGGGAGCCGCGCAAAAACGCCGACCCCGAATATCATTTCCGCGAGGTGATGACCGCGCTGAAAACTGCCGCCAGCA
>JAIFKY010000278.1 GCA_020049345.1 Anaerolinea sp. | reverse complement strand
CGCCCATGTGGCTCACATCGAACAGCCCCGCCGCATTGCGTGTGGCAAGATGTTCCTCGAAAATTCCCGTGTACTGCACCGGCATTTCCCAGCCCGCAAACGGGACCATTCTGCCGCCTGCATCTCGATGGACTTGATTCAGTTGAGTCTTTTTGAGTTCGCCTTCGGATTCGTTCCAGACGAAAGGCGGCAGCGCTTCGCCCTTCGCCTTGGGGCTGACTCCGAGGAACCAGGGTTTGACTCCGCCTTTGAGCGGGGGAACCGAGGCCGTTAATTTGGTTTTAATTTCATTTACCACAAACGCGCCCGGCATTCGCTTCGCGCTGAAATCTTTTTTGCCATCCAAATTAAAGGATGTGTATCCATCTGAAAGATCGCGCAGCCACGTAGCTACTGCGGACGCATTCTTGACGGGGACTGCCAGTTGATAAGTGGTGTTATCCACGTTCTTCAACATTCCGCTGATAACGCCCTTTGGCGTGGAAATTGATGTGATTTGGGTTTTGCCCTTCTTCAACACAGAGAGGTCGGAAGACACCGCGTAATCCAAAACCTGACGCGCGCGCTGTCCGCTCAACTCATACACGCCAGTTGTGGCTTTGTCATCAACATAATAAAAATGCGGATATCCGCTCTTCTTGTATTTGAAGTCAATGCCCGCGCTTTCTGCCAACTTGCGAACCTTTAACTTGGCGGCGTTCAACACAGCAAAATCCAGTTTGGCGCGGCGTTGTTTGCCTTTCTTCACCGTATCCACCGAATGAGGCGCGCAGGCTTCGAGCACATCTGCCATGATGTCGGCAAGCGCACGTGTGGACTTTTCGTTGAATCCGCGCTGGGTGATCCACGGCGTGCCGAGGCGAATGCCCGAAGGATCAGCGGAGTTTTTGTCGCCGGGGATGGTGTTGCGATTGACCACCACGCCGACGATATCCAAAATGCGCGCGGCTTGGTCGCCGCTGAGTTTGGTGCCATCTTCGCCGACCACAGATGTCACATCCACATTCAGCATGTGGCAATTGGTGCCGCCGAACGGCACGCGGAATCCGCGCTTGGTGAATTGGTCAGCCATCGCCGCCGCGTTCTTGATCGTCTGCTCTTGCAACTTTTTGAACTGTTTGGTCTGAGCCAATTTGAATGCCACCGATAAACCGGCAAACACATTCACATGCGGACCGCCCTGTTCACCGGGGAAGACAGCCTTGTCAATTTTCTTGGCAATTGCCGGATCGGTGGTCATCAAGACTGCGCCGCGTGGGCCGTCGAGACTCTTGTGCGTGGTGGACATGATGACATGCGCGAATCCCATTGGAGAAGGCACAACGCCCGCCGCAACGAGTCCGCCGATGTGCGAGATGTCGGTCAGCAGGTACGCGCCGACTTCATCGGCAATCTCGCGGAATTTCTTCCAGTCAGGAATCCATGAGTAGGATGAATAGCCCGCGATTAATAATTTTGGTTTATTCTCCAAAGCCAGCGCGCGGATGGCTTCGTAATCAATTTTCTCGTTTTGATCAATTGTGTAATGTACCGCCTTGAACCACTTGCCGCTGCGGTTGACCGACGAGCCGTGTGAGAGATGTCCGCCGTGCAGCAGGTTCAATCCCATTACGGTATCGCCGAGGGTCAGCAACGCCTGATAAACCGCGTTGTTGGCAGGTCCGCCGGATAATGCTTGAACATTCACAAAGATTTGGTCGGCGGTGTAGCCGTTGGCCGCGAAAGTTTCAGCGGCGCGGCGGCGGGCGAGGGCTTCGACCGCGTCGGCATATTCGACGCCTTTGTAATAGCGCGGATCGCCGCTGCGGCGATAATGAGCAAGCCGCGCAGGGTAATCAAGAATCTCTTCTTCGGTCATCCAACGCGATTCTTCGTCGGGGTAGCCTTCGGCGTAAATATTTTGGAAGGTAGATGCCAGCGTCTCGCGCACGGCCATCGGCGCAGTGGATTCGCTGGGGATCAGGATCAATTTTCGGGCTTGTCGCTCCGCTTCCAGTTGAGTCAGATCGAAGACATCAGGATCAACTTTGGCGAGATCGCCACGAAATAAAAAATCAGACATAATTTTCTCCTATGGGGATGTATTAGCGCGGCGCGTTCGCGCAATGTGCGACGCGCCTTCATTTTGATTTGTCAGACAGGTGAATTGTAGACCCGTGAGGGGAGAGGGTCAAGTGAAAAATGGATATTTGCATCCACACAATTTCTTGATAGGTCGGTCACACGTTGGTTACACGGCGCGACTATCATTTGGGAAGGTTGGAGGCGCTTCAACCAAAAAATATAAAGAGGTGTAAAAAATATGAAAAAGAAAATTTCAATCTTGATCGGCGGTTTACTGGCGGTTGCGATATTGTTCGGCGCGGCGAGCGTTTCAACAGCCTATGCACAGGAGGGTACTCCATCCACTCCTGTTGCGGTACAACCTGTTGGTGGACGTGGTCACGGTGGGCGCGGCATGGGTGAGACGGAACTTGCCGCCGCGTCAACCGTCCTCAACATGACCAGCGACGAAATCTCCACTGCGCTGGCAGAAGGCAAAACCCTGGAAGATTTAGCCGCCACCGCTGGCGTAGACATCCAGAAAGTGCAGGATGCGATCAGCGCCGCCCGTGCGGTTGAGATGCGCGCAAGCATCACCGCAGGCGTTGCAGATGGGACGATTTCGCAGGAAAAAGCCGACTGGCTGTTGGAAGGACTCGATAAAGGTTTCCTCGACGGACGTGGGTTTGGCATCGGCGGTCCGCGCGGCGATAAAGGCGCGCAGCCCATACAGCCCGCTAATCAATAAATAATGTAACTGTTCAACAAGAAAGGAGGCAATTAAAAAGCAGGCGAAGGATGACTCCCTTTCGCCTGCTTTTTGATCACAAAGGCACGAAGTCAGTAAGAGAGCGTTTCTTAAGCCCAAGTTTTTACAAGAAAAGAGTATTAACCACGGAGAACACGGAGTCCACAGAGATTTTTAATAGGTTTTTCTCAGTGCTCTTCGTGATCTCAGTGGTAAAAAGCCTTTAAGAAACGCTCTCGTAGGGGAGTTACTGATTGGGGACTTGAATCCGCTGTGGAATAACTGTAAACTGTTCTTATGCATACCCCTTCCAAAACCGGACAACTTAAGGAACTTGAGGGACGCCAAAAATTGCTTTTGCGTCTCGTCGAATTAAGTGTAACGCTAAACTCAACGCTTGACCTCGACGAATTGCTCCAGTTGATTATTACAACTGCCACAGAATTGTTGGAGTGCGAAGCCGCATCCATTCTTCTGTATGATGAAAAGAATCCGCGCCTGTACTTTGCCGCAGCCACCGGATCAAACCCCGCGCAACTGGCTGAGGTTCCTGTTCCAATTGACAGCAGTCTCGCCGGAACAATTTTCCGCACCAATCAGCCACTCATCCTCAATAACGCAGATCAAGACCCGCGCCATTATGCCCTTGTTTCTGATCATGTTAAAGTCAAAATACATTCACTGGTCGGCGTACCCATGTCAATCAAAGATCGGACAATGGGTGTGCTGGAAGCGATCAATAAACGTGATGGAGTTTTTACCGACAGCGACGCGGCGATCCTGTCTGTTACTGCCGCACATGCCGCAATTGCAATCAACAACGCGCGTTTGTTGCGGGCAACGCAACAGGCGCTGGAGAAGGTCAAGGTAACCAACCAGATCAAAAGTAATTTTCTTTCCCTGGCATCCCACGAACTGCGGACTCCGCTGGGGATTATCATCGGGTATGCGACATTTCTGCAAAGCGGCACAACAACCGATCACGCCAACCATGTGCTTGGCGCGGCGGAACAAATGCGAACCCTCCTTGATCAAATGACCAACCTGACCCTGCTCCAGTCCGACGAGATGGATATGCGGCAGATCAAAATCTCCATTCAGGATCTATTGAACATTGCCATTGATGAGATTAAATATTTCGCCGCACGGCGTGATATGCAGTTGGTCTTTGATTTTCAATACGATCCTGTTTATGTGAATGTGGATGTTGATAAGACAGCGCTGGCGTTTGTCAACCTGCTTAATAATGCCATTCGCTTTTCTTCGGAGGGAAGCGTAATTACCATTGGCGCGGCAAGGCAGGATAAACAGGTGGTTGCATGGGTGAAAGACCTCGGCATTGGAATCCCTGTTGATAAATTGCAAAAAATATTTGAAGAGTTCTATCAAATTGAACCGCCAAATACCCGCCATTACGGTGGGCTTGGAATTGGTCTCACCATTGCCAAAGGGTTGATCGAAGCGCAGGGCGGTACCATCTGGGCTGAGTCTGCCGGTGAAGGACAGGGCTCGACCTTTAAGGTGGCATTACGACTAGCCGAGGAATAACCAAAAGTGGGTTGGAGAGGCGTTTTTGGGTTGCCTCCAATTTATTTTTTTTTGTCGTTTTGCATTGACATTCCTAAATGCCTCAGGTAGAATACGCTTCGCCTTATTAAAAGGGCCTGTAGCGCAGTTGGGAGCGCGCCTCAATCGCACTGAGGAGGTCAGGGGTTCGAATCCCCTCAGGTCCACAGGTTTACGAATGGCAGTTTTAGATTGACGATAACAAGTTCGCAATCAAAATCGTAAATCCCATAGCGCAGTTGGGAGCGCGTCTCAATGGCATTGAGAAGGTCGAGGGTTCGAATCCCTCTGGGTCCACCAAGTGTAGGGGCAGGTCTTGAGCCTGCCCTTTTACAAAAGTCATGGCAGGAGTAGTAGGTCATCCCGTCAGCGAGTTGGGAGAGTGAGGTGGAAGCCCAGCGCCAGCGCCCATCGGGAGCGCAAAGAAAAAGACCGAACTCGCCTGTTTCTCGCAAGAGGACTTCATCGGTGAAAGAAGTTGAAAGTTCAATGTTGAAAGTTGAATGTTCAGCAAAGTAGTCGTTGACGGTTTCACCCGTTATCGTGAATTCAAGTGACAGTTGTCTTGCAATGTTCAACCTGCAACTGTAATCTGGGTGGTACCGCGGAGCGCGCAGCGTCCTTCGTCCCTATTTTGTGGATGAAGGATTTTTTGTTTAATTCGGACAATGAACGACAGATAAATGTGCGTGAAAAATAATTTGATGAGGTATGAATGGCTGCAACCAAAAAAACTGAAACGAAGAAAAAAGTGACTCCAAAGAAGGCAACTGTGAAGGCGGTGAAAAAAGTTGTAAAGAAAGTTGTGAAGACCGCCAAGCCTGCCGCTGAGAAAAAGCCGGCGGTGAAAAAGGTTGTTAAATCAACGCCTGTGAAGGGCGTTGCAAAAAAGCCGGCTGCGAAGAAAGCCTCGCCGAAGACCCAGTCAATTCAGCTGGTTCCAGAAAAAATGTCGGCTGTGGTGGTTGCGCCTAAACCGATCAAAGCAGTTGTGCTTGTTTCTTCGGATGAAAAACCCAAGGAGATTGTGCCTGTGAAAGAGCCGCAAGTTGCAGAGGAAAAGCCACATCAGGATAAATCCTATAACCCGCAGTCCATTGAAAAGAAATGGCAGGATAAATGGGATGCCGATCAGTTGTATCGTTCGGTGATTGATCATACCAAACAGAAATATTATGCGCTGACCATGCTGCCCTATCCGAGCGGCGACCTGCACATCGGTCACTGGTATGCTATGACTCCATCCGATGCGCGCGCGCGTTACATGCGGATGAAAGGCTATAACGTTCTGTTCCCGATGGGCTTCGATGCGTTTGGGTTGCCCGCAGAGAATGCGGCGATCCGAGATGGTATTCATCCCATGAAACGTACGTTTCAAAACATTGAGCGGATGCGGACACAGATGCGTTCGATGGGCGCGATGTTTGATTGGGAGCGTGAAGCAGTATCAGCCGCGCCTGAATATTACAAGTGGACGGAATGGTTCTTCATTCAGTTGTACAAGACTGGGCTGGCCTATCGCAAAATGTCCGCCGTGGATTGGTGCCCGCATTGCAACACAACACTGGCGCGTGAGCAGGTTTGGGGTGATGACCGTCATTGTGAACGTTGCGGCACGCCGGTCATTAAAAAGGATTTGGATCAATGGTTCTTCAAGGCAACCAAGTATGCCGATGAACTGTTGAACTTTGACGGCATTGACTGGCCGCAAACGGTCAAGACTTTGCAGACGAATTGGATTGATCGCAGTGAAGGCGCGTCTGTGGTTTTCAAGACTGAAATTGGGGATCACGATGTCGAGATATTCACCACCCGTCCCGACACCTTGTGGGGCGCGACGTTCATGGTCTTCTCGCCGGAACATCCGCTGGTGGAAAAAATAACCACGCCTGAAAACAAGGCGGCAGTGGATGCCTACAAAGCGCAAGCCGCGCGCCAAACAGAAATTCAACGCGGCGCGGCAGATAAGGAAAAGACAGGCGTATTCACGGGGGCGTATGCCATCAACCCTGTCAATCAGGAGCGCATTCCAATTTGGATCGCGGATTATGTGATGATGTCTTATGGCACGGGCGCGATTATGGCGGTGCCCGCGCACGATGAACGCGATTTTGCCTTTGCCCGAAAGTATGATCTGCCCATTATTCCAGTGATCCAGCCCGAGGGGCAGAGCGAAGCGGATGGATCAACCATGGAAGTTGCCTTCGTTGGATCAGGCGTGATGGTCAATTCAGGTATGTTGAACGGGACAAAGGTCAACACAGAAAAGGGAAGAAAGAATCCAAGCATTGCGGCTGTGTTGGATTGGCTCGGCGAAAAAGGCATCGGCAAGGAGTCGGTGAACTATCGCTATCGCGATTGGTTGATCAGTCGTCAGCGGTATTGGGGCGCGCCGATCCCGATGGTCAACTGCGAAATTCATGGTTGGAATCCCGTGCCTGATGATCAACTGCCTGTGGAACTGCCCGAAGATGTGGAGTGGCGTCCGACTGGCGAAAGCCCGTTGAAACTGCACCCAACCTGGAAGCACACCACCTGCCCGGTCTGCGGTGGTGCGGCGATCCGCGAGACGGATACGATGGATACTTTCATGTGTTCATCGTGGTATCACTTGCGCTATCTGTCGCCCAAATATGATCAGGGTCCGTTTGACCCAACTGAGTATGATTACTGGATGCCCGTTGATACCTACACCGGCGGCATTGAACATGCCACCATGCATTTGTTATACACGCGTTTCTTCCACAAGGCATTGCGTGATGCGGGCATTGTCAAAGGCAATGAGCCGATGCTGCAACTACGCAATCAAGGCATGGTGCTGGGCGAAGACGGCGACAAGATGTCGAAGAGTAAGGGAAATGTGATCGCGCCCGATGTGCTGGTGAATAAATACGGCGCGGATAGCGTGCGTGCCTACATCATGTTCTTTGCGCGTTGGGAAATGGGCGCGCCGTGGGATTCACAGGGCATCGAAGGCTCTGTGCGTTGGGTGAAGCGTGTGTGGACATTAATGACGGATACCGAAGCGGATAAACGGATTGCGGCAACGGATGAGGTAAAGCGGAATTTACGTCGTAAAGTTCATCAGACGTTGAAGCGCATCACCCGTGACTTTGAGTCGTTCGAGTTCAATACCATTATTTCTTCGTTGATGGAGTTGATGAATGAAATGTACAAGGCGCGTGAAGCAGGCGCGGCCGGCAGTGACGAGTGGAAGGAAGCCCAGGAAATCTATTTGAAGATGATGGCTCCTGTAACGCCGCATATTGCCGAGGAATTGTGGGCGTATTTGGGCAAGCCGTATTCGGTTCATACGCAATCTTGGCCGCTGGTGGATGAAGCCGCTACGAAGGAAGATTCGATTGAGTTGCCCGTCCAGATCAACGGCAAGGTTCGTGACCGAATTATTGTCCCCGCTGAAGCGACGGAAGATGAGATTAAATCTGCGGCGCTGGCTTCGGCTGGCGTGATCAAGTTCCTCGAAGGCAAGGAGCCGAAGAAGGTGATTGTGGCGAAGGGGCGCTTGGTGAGTGTGGTGGTTTAGTTTGGTAGTTTTTAGTAGTCAGTAGTGAAGGCGGCAGGTTTTCTGAAAAGAGAGGCTGCCGTCTTCATGGCATTTCCAAGGTCGGTTGACAAGAGGAAAAAAATAAGATCCTTCTCGGTACAATTGCGAGTGATGAACAAGCAAAAAATACTGAGGAGGATCTGAAATGCATTATAGCGCAAGGAGAGTCAAGCAGGATTATGGAGCAACGGGGGTTTTGTATGATCTTGGAAGTGTGTATGAG
>JAIFKY010000001.1 GCA_020049345.1 Anaerolinea sp. | reverse complement strand
GAGGACGGCTCTGAATTCCCCGGCGAAACACATCCCGCCATGCTTGCCCTGCAAACAGGAAAGAACGTAAGTGATGTTGTCATGGGCGTTTGCAATCCCGCCACTGAGGAATACCGCTGGCTTAATATCAATTCCATTCCGCGTTTTCATCCGGGCGATAAGGCTCCATACGAAGTGTATGTCACCTTTCCCCTTATTTTTGAGAAGGTACCTTTTTTGTTTTGAAAAAGCGCCGACAATGGGAAATCTGGAGGAGGCTATCCATGTGCGCAAGGTGCTTTCCTGAATTTCCAGCGCCAGCAAACTCATCTCCGTATCCGATCACCGCTTTTAGAGGATTTTTTCCTGGTGAGCGCCATCCTGCCCCATGCGGTTGAGTAGGATGGTGTTTTGATCTGCCTGATAATATCCGCCGCGCGCGCAAGCATGACAAAGGGTCATTCCGTTTTGATGGACTTCGCGCTCGTTCATGATCTCTTCGCCGCACATATCACAATTTACGCGCATTCCAGGACGCGAGATGATGGACTCAATGGTTGCAACGAGTTGTACTTTGGCGATGGTAAACATTTCTTTGTCTGGCATGGTTTGATAAGCCTGCATTTGCGCGAAATAGTGACGCGTTTCATCAGAGGTGTGAGCGCAGGCGCGCTGGCGAATATCCAAGGTGGGGGCAACGCGGGCGGCGCGATTCGTTTTCACATCCACAAACACCGCCGCGACCTTGCCATAATCTTCCACGCGCAAGGTGCGATGCCCGACAGTGCAATTTGTAGCGGCAGAGAGTCCATCAGCAAAGCAACCATCTGTTTCGGTGATGACGAGCAGTTGTTTTTGTCCGGGCGGAGAGTCAAAACCGAGGGCTTTCATCCCCGCCAACCCCAACCTCACGCCAAGAATTTGGCGCGGACAGAGATGAGAGTGTTCGCGGGCTGATTTGTCGAGAAGGTACTGAAGATTCATCGGGTGTTCTCCATTGCACGTTACTGCGAACGCTTTGTGCGAAGCAGTCACCTTTGTGAAATGACATAAATAAAAGGCTGTCTCGTATGGAAAGAGACAGCCTCGCAGAAAAACATGAGTCTGGTCTCCTTTCCAAATACGGGGGATGAATGCGTTTCCGCACCCACCTGGACTATCTAGTGGATAGTCGGTCCTGTTTGCCATGGATTAGTTCCGCAGGCGCGCAGGCTTCAGAGAGATATGGTTAGTATATCGCAGTTGCACGGTCAACATCAGTGACACTTATCACTGTGACTCCACTTGAACGTTCACACTAAAACTATTGTTGTCATGTAAAATTAGGCGCCGCATTTTCCCTGCCGTACAAAAACCTTTTTGGACGCTCGCAAAGCGAAACGTCGCTGACACCTGCGCCTGTAATCAAATCTTGTAACTGCTCAGCGTACCGTTATCCGCGCTGACGTAAACGTCAGCGCGGATTTACGAAGCCGCTTGCGGCGGCTTAAGTCTGCGAAGCAGACTTTGTTGTTGAGCAGTTACCAAATCTTTCTGTTTCTGTCAGTTCGAGTTAGGAGATGAAAATAAATGCAGAATTCCACAAAATTCAAAGCCACGCTAAAGTTGCCCCAGATTGTAGCCTTGTACATTGGCGCTGTCCTTGGCTCCGGTATTTTAATAATTCCCGGAATTGCCGCGGATGTTGCTGGACCCGCTTCGCTTCTTGCTTGGGGTGTAATGATTGTGTTGGTATTGCCCATGGCTTTAACAATCGGTCTCTTGTCGGCAAAATATCCCAATGCGGGCGGGGTATCTTATTTTGTAACAAAAGCCTTCAACGCAGAGATCGGCTCCCTGATTGGTTGGTATTTTACAATGGCTGTAGTGATCGGCGCGCCAGTTCTGGCTTTGACAGGCGCGGGTTATTTGTGCGTGGCGCTTGGTCTTGGAGACACACCCAGATTAATAATATCCATTGGCATATTATTTGTTGGACTGTTGGCCAATTATTTTGGAATCAAAATTACGGGGCAGATTCAGATCGCCGTGGTGTTGACTACTTTGGCAGTTTTAATCGTCACGATTGCAGGTAGTTTTTCAAAAATAAACGTGGAAAATCTATCGCCCTTCATGCCCAATGGCTGGGTCAGCGTGGGTTTCGCATCTACGACCCTGTTTTGGTGCTTTATCGGATGGGAAGCCGTGGCAAATATGTCAGAGGAATTTGAAGATCCCAGGCGGGACGCCATAAAAGGCACAATCATTGCGGCGATCATCGTTGGCATCATCTATTTTTTAACCGCATTCGTTGTTGTCGGCACTCATAGTTACGGACCCAACATATCTGACGCTTCGCTGGTTTACATTATAAAAGGAACCTTTGGAACATTTGGAGCCGTCATAGCCGGATTTGTCGCGTTGTTTATATGTGTGGCGCCCGCCATTGCCTATATAGGAGCCGCAGCCCGTTTGGTCTATTCGCTTGCTGAAAATGGATATGCTCCAAAACCACTTTTACGTTTATCTAGGAAGTATCAAACCCCAGTAGGCGGACTTTTCTTTCTTGCTTTATGTTTTGCCGTTTTGCTGATCGTATTCAGTACGAGAATTATATCCATGGCAACGTTGATTCAGATACCAAACGCGGCATTTATCATTACCTATCTTGGCGCTTGCGCGGCAGGGATTAAATTACTCAAAGACAGCAAGGTCGGTGTAATCATCAGTTCCATCTCATTTGCCCTTTCGGCTATGGTTTTCCTTTTTGTTAAATGGACAGTTTTGTATCCGCTAATTATTACGTTGATCTGGTTTTTTTATCTGTCGTTGTCAAAAAAATCCAGTGGAATTAAAGGGGAAAGGTGACAGTCACCTGGCTTTTTGGGCATATATCCTTTCGACAATAGGTGACTGTCACCTATTTACCCCGAAATATTGAGAAGATACTGAGATCACGAAGATCACCGAGAAAAAAAACATTATAAATCTCTGTGGACTCTGTGTTCTCTGTGGTTGATGCTTTTTCAAACCTGGACTTAACCGCATTTGTATTTTTTACGCTTTTCGCGAAACGTATTTATAATCATCTTATGCGTACCTTTTTGAAATCCAAACTGTTTCGCTTTTTACTTTTTATCTTTTTACTTTTCGCTATCTTCTTTATTTATCTCTTTTACGATCTGCCATCCATTAGCGCCATCCCTGAAAATTTGAATCAGCCCAGTGTAAAGATTACCGACCGTAATGGACGGTTGCTCTACGAGATTCTTCCCACAGAAGGCGGACGCAACGCGGCGCTGTCGGTGGAGAATCTTCCGCAGTGTATGAAGGATGCCACGATTGCGGTCGAAGATAAAAGTTTTTACCAGAACCCAGGTGTGGATATTGGCGGAATCGTTAGGGCTGTGTGGATCAACCTGCGGGGCGGCGAGACTCTTTCAGGCGGGAGCACCATTACTCAGCAAGTGGCGCGGACTTTGTTGTTGCCTAATGAAAAAACAGAGCGAACCTTGCGCCGCAAATTGCGCGAAACTGTTTTGGCGTGGCAGTTGACGCGTTCTTATTCCAAAGACGAAATCCTCGCGTTGTATCTCAATCAAATTTATTATGGCGGCATGGCATATGGAATCGAAGCCGCGTCACAAACGTATTTTGGCAAGCCAGCATCTGACTTGCTTTTGCCTGAATGTGCGTTGCTGGCTGGCTTGCCGCAAACGCCTGGAATTTATAACCCATTTACAAACCCTGATCTGGCGCTGGAACGTCAGAAGGTGGTGTTGGGGTTGATGGAGAAAAATGGGTTTATTACTTCTGCTGAAAGAGTCGGCGCAGAAACTGCGCCATTAAGTTACAACGTTGTGCCGTACCCCATTGAAGCGCCGCACTTTGTCTGGATGATCAAGGATCAATTGGATGAACTCTTTGCATCAGGTCAATTGAATCGGTCTGGAAGTTTGGTGATCCGCACCACGTTGGATTTAAACATGCAAAATCTTGCCGAGAAAATCGTGCGGAGACGAATCGGGTTGTTTAAGCCCCTCGAAGGCGAGATCAACCGTAACGTGAACAATGCCGCGCTGATCGTCATTGATCCAAAAAATGGTGAAGTTCTCTCGCTGGTTGGCAGCGCTGATTACTTCGACGCATCCATTTATGGCGCGCTCAACATGGCGATTGCGCCGCGCCAATCGGGTTCGGCATTCAAGCCCATCATCTATGCCGCCGCGCTTGACCCAACGCGCGCGAATACGTTTACAGCCGCAACTTCCATTATGGATGTGTCCACAACTTTTACAACAAAAAATAATCAACCTTACAAGCCAGTTAATTATGATGGCAGGGAGCATGGTTTTGTTTCGGTGCGCGAGGCGTTGGCTTCTTCTTTGAATGTACCTGCGGTGCTGACTCTGCAAAACGTGGGCATTGAAAATGTGATCGCGCTTGCCAATCGGCTTGGCGTGCATTCGTTGGATGAGCCGCACGCTTCGCGTTACGACCTGTCACTGGCGTTGGGCGGTGGACAAATGAGTTTGCTTGAGTTGTCGCGCGCGTATGCGGCTTTGGCTGATAATGGCAAATACACAGGCACGGCAATCATTCTTGATATTTATGACGCCGATGGAAATCTTTTATACATGCCAGAGGAAAATCCCGCGATCCAAGTTATTGATCCGCGTGTAGCGTGGTTGATCTCAGACATCCTCAGCGATGACCAATCCCGCCAAACGGGCTTTGGCATTAATAGCATTCTAAAAATAGATCGTATCGCTGCTGTGAAAACGGGCACCACCACAAACTTCCACGATAACTGGACCATCGGTTACACGCCCGATCTACTGGTCGGCGTGTGGGTGGGCAACAGCAATTATCAAGCCATGCACAACGTCACAGGTCTGACGGGCGCGGCTCCCATTTGGGCTGAGACCATGCGATCCATTTTGCAGGAACGCCCTGATAAAATTTTCACACAGCCTGATGGATTGATTCAAGTTGAAGTGTGTGATCTCTCAGGCTTGCTTCCCACTGAAACCTGTCAGCACACAAAAACGGAATGGTTTATTGATGGCACACAACCCACAACATACGATACTTTTTATCAACGCTTAACCACCGGCGAAATTGTTTTGAAACTTCCCGTTGAGGTACAGGACTGGGCGCGTTCTCAAGGACTGCCTTTATTGGATGAACCCAACGGGACGCCGCGTGAGACAAGTGGATTGAATCTAACGTCGCCCACCGATCATACAACCTACCGCATCACCCCCAACCTTGACCTGAGCGCGCAACAATTGGCATTATCTACGCTGACAGAGTCAGACCTCACGCGAGTCACATTTTTTGTAGACGGCTCTGCATTGATAACCCTTTCCGCGCCGCCCACTTCGTGTCAAGCCTGGTGGACGCTTTCTTTAGGCGAACATCGCTTTTGGGCTGAAGGTGTAACTGTGAACGGAGAGACGATAAAAAGTAACATAGTGACCATCACCGTCGTGGAGTAAAAAGTATTGAGGCTGGCGCAATCAGGAATTTTCCTGTATCCTTGAAACCATGTCACAAAACACCCCCAAAACTGTCTGGTCTTCTGAAGACGGAGACCTGCGTAAGCACGACGAGAGTCCCGTCACCATCAAATCCCTGCCGCCTCAACAACAGACGGTATATTTACACCGCGAATCCAAGGGGCGCGGTGGGAAGGCTGTTACTTTGATTAAAGGTCTGACGCTCTCAGAAGGGGATTTGTCCACGCTGGCGAAAAAACTCAAGCAAGCCTGCGGTAGTGGAGGTACGGTCAAAGACGGCGTGGTTGAAATTCAAGGCGAGCATCGCGAAAAAATTGCCGACACTTTGCGGAAATTGGGATACAAGGTTAAGGTGGCTGGTGGGTGATAATTAATTCACCTCACGTATTTATCTTGAATGACCCTGTGCGTCCTGTAGAAATATTAGTCGGTATGGGAATTGTCCGTTTTGGCGGATCAATGGGTAACTGCAAATAAAACGTACAGCCGGGGAAATTGACTTCATCGTACCCTAAACTTTCCACCCAAACTTTACCCCCATGAGCCCGCGCCACGCCGCGCACAATTGCTAATCCCAAACCTGCTCCGCCACCTTTGAAGGACGTTTTCCCCGACGAGTGAATGGCAACATCGCCCACCTGATAAAATTTTTCGAATACGAGTTCATTATGCTCGGCATCCAATCCGATGCCTGTATCTGTGATTTTGAATTCCACGCCTGGCGCGTCATTTTCCATTGTGACAGGGCGCGAGCGCAGGGTCACAATGCCACCGTCAGGTGTGTATTTGATGGCGTTGACAATCAAGTGGTGCAGCGCCTTTTGAATCAAGGCTGGGTCGGCGTTGATGACAGGAGTGTCTGCATCCTGTTCGATGATGATTTGAATCTTGCGCTCCGCTGCGGCTTTTGAAAAATCCCCCAGCAGGTCTTTGAAAATCCTTTTCAGTGGAACAGGCACGGGGTTGACTTCCAACGTTTCGTTGTCAATGTGCGTTACATCCAGCATCATATTGACCACTTCATGCATTCGGTCTGCGCCCTTAACCACGCCATCCATCACATCGTCCAACGCGGGGTTTCCCTTGATGTCAGGTAGCGAATGTAATAGATTGATATAACCTTTAAGCACAGTTAACGGAGTGCGAAGTTCGTGCGCGGCAACCTGGATAAATTCCAATTTGTTACGATCCAACTGGCGCAGAATTTTATTGGTTTTTTGCAAATCTTGAATTGCCAGTTGATCGTTGGAGCGGATGCGATCCAGCGTGATGCGGATGATGTTAATGGCCATGCTTGGACTTCTCCCCAGCATGGTTTCGAAATCCTTTTTCTCCATCTCCAGCACGGTCAAGTCTGTGGTGGTGCGTACGGTGGCAGAGCGCGGCACATTTTGGATCAGCGCCATTTCGCCGATCAAATCACCCCTGCCTGAAATTCGCAAAATACGCTCCCCATCCTCTTCGCTAATCTTTTTACTGATAACTGCATTGCCATCAGCGATGATGTAAAAGGTATTTTCGTAGGCGCCTTCATGGCAAAGAACATGATTGGACGGATATGAGCAAAGTTGAGACGCATCTGCCATTTCTTGCAGTTCGTTCTCCGCCAGCCCAGTGAATGCCAGACGTAAAAGTGAAATCTTGTCGAAGGGTTGTGTCTCGCTCATTACGGCATAGTATACCGCGGGCGGGGTCAATGACAATTGTGTTTGTGTTTCAGTTACTCGTTTGGCATGACAACCATCATAATTAGATAGATCAAAATACCGGGCACGCCGCCTGGGATCAGTGCGATGAAAAAGGCGAGGCGAAACCAGAAGGAACTGATGCCGAAAAATTCAGCCAGTCCACCGCATACACCGGCTACTATGCGATTTCCTTTTGAACGCCGTAAAGATTGTCTTTGATTTGTCATTTGAGCCTCCAAACTTGATTGATGTGATTCAATATACGCATGTTTTTGAAAATGGATGCGGCGGCGTAGGGGTTTCGGTGGTATTTTGTAGTCCTACACCTGCTTTGCAAAGGGACTGAAGAATGGCTATAATTACCCTGTTCCGCAATATCAACGCGGTAAGT
Source organism: Anaerolinea sp. (assembly GCA_020049345.1). GTDB lineage: Bacteria > Chloroflexota > Anaerolineae > Anaerolineales > Villigracilaceae > Villigracilis. The sequence continues at coordinate 8,805 of JAIFKY010000001.1, read as the reverse complement.
TTCCAAAGGAGCAAAATATGTCAGATATAAAATTGAATAGATTGGCGAATGTATTGGTAAATTATTCCACCAAAGTCAAATCTGGTGATTGGGTGCATATCAACGCCAATTGGCAGGCGATCCCTTTGGTAAAAGAGGTGGTGGCTTACATCCTTAAGGCTGGCGGAAACCCGAGCGTTTCTCTGGAGTCCAGCGATCTAAATGAGGTCTTTATGGCGCAGGCTGGAGTGGCGCAATTGCAATGGATGCCGCCGTTGGATATGCACATGATCAAGAACGTGAACGCCTGGATTATTATCGAAGCGCCTGAAAACACACGCGCCATGAATAACATTGATCCATCCCGACAGCAGATGCGAAACCAGACGTATGCCAAGTGGATGGAAACATACACGAAGCGTTCTGCTTCACGGGAATTGCGCTGGGTCATGACAAACTATCCATGTCACGCGCTGGCGCAGGAAGCCGAAATGAGTCTGGCGGATTATGAGAATTTTATCTATCAGGCTACCTTTGCGGATCAGGTCGATCCGGTACAGCATTGGCTTAATATTCACAACGAGCAGGAACGCTTAATCTCATGGCTGGCAGGCAAAAAGACAATCGTTATTCGTGGACCGCAGGCTGATGTAACGCTCTCTATTGCCGGACGTAAATTTATCAACTCAGATGGCGACCAGAATATGCCCAGCGGCGAGATATTCACCAGCCCTGTGGAAGAATCAATTAACGGCTGGGTATCCTTTAGTTATCCAGCAATTTATCAGGGCACATCAGTTGAAGGCGTCCGCCTGGAGTTTGAGCATGGACAGATCGTAAAAGCGAGCGCAGAGAAGAATGAAGAATTCCTGCTCAAGATGATCGACACAGACGAGGGCGCGCGCTTCCTGGGTGAATTGGGCATTGGCACGAATTATGGGATTAGCCGCTTCACGAAAAATATCCTCTATGATGAGAAGATCGGCGGGACATTCCATTTTGCGCTGGGGAGTGGCTTTGGCGAAGCGGGTGGTGGAAATGAATCCAGTATTCACTGGGATTTGATCACCGACGCCACAAAAGATACCGAGATGCACGCAGACGGCGAGTTGTTTTACAAGGACGGTAAGTTTGTGATCTAAGCATTCTTTAGACAGGAAAGACCTTGGAACGCAAAAATCGCAAATGATAAATTTATCATTTGCGATTTTTTATCTTTGCAAAGGACTATTTCGGGATCAAATTGCAATATCTTAAATGTCAAAAAGTAATACAATAAAATCATGGACGAAAAATCAGATTATTTACTTGTTGTAGAAGATATACCCAACATACTGGAATTGATAGATACGGCTTTGAAGTTCAAGGGCGGGTATCGCGTGGTGACTGCGCGTAATGGCGAGGAGGCGTTGGATATCATTCGGCAGGAGCGCCCATCCATTGTCATAACGGATATCCTGATGCCCAAGATGGATGGGTTTAGTTTTGTGCATAGATTACGACAAAATTCAGAAACCTCTGGCATTCCTGTGATTTTTCTTTCGGCGACTTATGTCGCGCCCGAAGATAAAATATTTGCAACGCTTATTGGCGCAACTCGTTTTCTCGAAAAACCAATTGATATAGACCAACTCATTCGAACCATTACGGAACTTTTGACGCAGAAGACTCCCACTGTCTCTGAGCCGATTAATGAATTTGAGTTTTATGAGGGATACCGCAAACGCCTTAAAATAAAACTGGAACAGAAAAACAAACAGATTTTCCGTATTGAGCGCCTGCTGCCAACCATTTCAGAAGAGGAGAAGAAGACATTTACAAGCTCGCTTGTCGCGGATATCAACGAGCGGGACGAACTTCAACTCCATCTCGATCAAGTTAATGAACGTATTGAGTCCAATATTGACGCAGGGGATAAATTATCGGATGTAGAGAAACGCTGAGCCAAAAGAAATTAGTTTGTTTTGAATCAGGTGTGTTTGAGATAAAAAATACGTTGAGGCTTGCCCTTAACATATTTTTTATCTATTCGAGATCAATGCCACGATCCCAAAGATGATGATGATTGCGCCTGAGATTCGATTGATCCATGTCATGTGAATTGTGGTCAGGCGATCTCGCATTAAACCGACGCCAAGACTCAGGGTAAGCCACCAGGATGCAGAACCTGTGAATACGCCCGCCACTAACATCATGGGTGAAGTTGTTTTTTCAGCAAGCATGGTTCCCGCGAAGATGGCTGCAAAGGAAAGGATGGTCATTGGATTGGTGATGGTTAGAAAAAAAGTTGAAAGGTACGCGCTGAAATATCCGCTTTGACTTGCTTGCGCGGCGTGGTCTGCGGGTTTTTCAAGAAATGTTTTCACACCGAGGTACAAAAGAAAACCTCCGCCAATGATGCGCAGCCAGAAGGCGTTTTCGACCAGCAGGTTTGAGATTACGGTCAAGCCGAAGGCAGCAACTGCGCCGTAGACCATATCCGCGCTGGCGGCGCCCATGCCTGATAAAAAGCCAGTTAGTTTTCCATCTGAAAGCGTGCGGCGGATGCATAACACGCCGATCGGTCCAACAGGGGCGGCGATCGAAATTCCGATCAAAAGACCGCGTAAAAAAAGAACCCAGTTTTCTGTCATGGTTTATGATCCTACGGTTGAATCAAAAAGGGACATCGTTTTGGATGTCCCTTTTTTTGTAAATCAACTATGCGACTGATTCTTCTTTGCGTTTGAACCAAGTCGTCCATTCGCGGTTTTCCCAAACTACCAAGATGGGCGCCGCATTGAAAATGGAGGAGTATGTGCCGCTGAAAATGCCGATCAGCAGAATAACCACAAAGTGCCGAATGCTATCTCCGCCAAATAAAACCAACGCCAGCAGGGTAAACATTACGGTAAGTTGTGTGGTGATGGAGCGATCCAGCGTTTGAATAATAGAGTGGTTTACCATTTTTTCGTATTCAACACGGCGAAGGATGTTTGAGTTCTCGCGGACGCGGTCAAATACTACGATTGTATCGTGTACTGAAAAACCAATAACAGTCAGAAGCGCGGTTAGGAACAGCGCATCCGCTTCCCATCCGAGGTAATATCCAAAAATGGCTTCTGTGCCAAGCACAACCAATACATCATGCAACATGGCGATAATGGCGGCTGTGCCGTAGCGATAGGCGTGTTCCACGCTGCGGAACGCCCACCAAATGTACATCAGAATTGCTGCTGCTGCAAAAAGGATCGCCCAGCCTGCGGCGCGAGTCACTTCTCCGCCTACCGATGCGCTGACCGATGTAAAGTTTTGCACTATAACTTTCGAACCAAAACGGGTTTCCATTTCCGCGACCAGCAATCCTTTGGTCTCGTCGGTCATTGTTTTTGATCGAATGGAAACAGCGTTTCCGTCCAACGATTGAATAACAGGGTCGGCAAGGGGCTGTGTTTTAGTGGAAAAATCCTTGTACAACACGGCAAGCTCTTCCACAGATGGGCGTGTGCCTTCAAACTGCACTTCCAGCAAAGAACCGCCGCGGAAGTCAATGCCAAGTTGCAGGGGACCGGTTTTTGTCTGCTGCCAGTTTAATCCCATGAAGATGATGCCTGGGATGATCACAAGCAGGGAAATTAGAAAATAGAGATAACGATTTTTGATGATATTCATGGCGCGCTCCTAAAGACCGAACCAGCGCGGGTGTTCGGCGAGTTTAATTCTGTCCAACACAGTATGCAGGAATGTTCGTGTGACGATGATGGCAGTAAACAAACTGACCAAAACGCCCAATGCCAGTGTGACGGAAAAACCTTTCACCATGCTGGCTCCGAATGTGTTGCCGAAGATGAATAGAATGGCGCTGGTGATGAGCGTCGATGTATTTGAGTCGCGGATGGAAGACCAGGCGCGGCTCCAGGCAAGGTCAATTGCCTGACGTAAATTCCTTCCCGCCCGTAATTCTTCCTTGAGACGTTCAAAGATCAACACGTTTGCGTCTACCGCCATGCCAACGCTCAAGATGAAGCCGGCAATGCCTGGCAGGGTCAATGTCACTGGGATTAGCTTGAACAGCATCAAAGTGAACAACGCGTAACAGATCAAGGCAAGGTCGGCAATTACGCCTGGCATACGGTAGTTGAATGCCATGAATAATATAACGACAACCATGCCGATGATTCCAGCCTGCGTGCTTTTGCGAATACTTTCTTCACCGAGCGTCGCGCCAACGGTGCGGCTTTGCACAACCTTGATCGGAATTGGCAATGCGCCTGAGCGGAGTTGCACAGCCAGTGTTTGTGCTTCTTCCTGCGTGAAACTTCCAGTGATTACGCCTTCTCCGCTTGTGATGGGAGACTGAATGACTGGGGCAGAGATAACCTTCTTGTCAAGCACAATCGCTAGATATTGATTCGTGTGTGTGGTGGTGTATTCACCGAACAAATCAGTGGCATCCCCTTTCAGGCTGAATGCGATCTGATATTGTCCCGTTTCACTTCTTGCAACACTGGCGGTCTGCAATCCTGCTCCGGTCATCACCGTGTTGTAGATGATTTCTCCGGTTTCGGTGGTAGCCGCAGGGGATTCGATGCCAAAGTCTGTTTGAATGGTTGTTCCAGCGGCTACGGGCGTTGTTCCCATGTCCACGAATTCAAGCAAGGCAGTTTGTTTCAAGGCTGCCACTACTTCTTCAGGATTCGTAATACCGGGAAATTCTGCCACAATACGGCGGTCGCCTGCGGTTTGCATGGTGATCTCGCTCACGCCAAGGGCGTTTGCGCGATTTTGCAGGATGTTCTTGGCATTTGTAAGTTCTTCGGCAGAAACACTTGTGTCCGCCGGTACGTCTGCTTCGAGAAGCGCCTGTAATCCGCCGCGCAGGTCGAGTCCCAATTTAATGTTCACATCGCGATCCACGATCGGCGTGTTGTTAAAGGGGTTGTAAATGACAATGTTCTTGCTGAGGTCTATCCATAGCGAAAAGATTATGAGTAGAACTATTCCGATTAACCAACCATTTCGATTACGCATATTTCACTCCATCCACGAAAATGCCAGCCTTTGGCTGGCGCGGACGCCATTATACTCCGAATAAATGATTTACGGGTATATCCATTTTTTGAATAATTTCGTTAAATTGCAGCCGCAATGCTCTTCTGCCTTTGCTTTTAATTTTTCGGGTGTGGCAATATCCCAGGCGTTGCTTTGTGTGTAGTCTTTCATGAAAGTATCAAAAATTTCCGAACCCATTTCATCGCGCAGGGCTTCAAAGAACAAGCCGCCGCGCCCATAGACGATGCCGCTGTATTCAGCATTGCTGTATTCTTTTACGGGCAAGCCGACGGGAATTTCTGTGTTGCCTATGTAAGCCCAGCGTCCTTCTAAATCCTGGCGAAACTCTCGGCTGCCCGCCTGCCCGTATTCATCTGTAAAATATTGGAGTGTGATAAATTGCGTGAGCGATTCGTCGAGCCAGGGGTCGTCTAACTGGTCGTTGCCAACTAAATTGTAAAACCATTGATGTCCTACTTCGTGCGCGACGGTTCCCTCCAAATAGCCTTGATTGGGCTGGACGATCGACTCGGTGATGGCGATCATGCCGGGGTATTCAATTCCCAAAGCATAGGTGGGCGTCGAGACAAAATCCAATTCGGTGTATGGATAGGGCGCATATCTTTTGCTGTAAATTTCCACTGCGCGTGCGGCAACATCCAATGCGGATTCTGCGCCTGCCTGCAAATAATCGCGTGTGTAAAACCTTAATGTGATTCCGTTTGATTCTTTTGTGAAGACTTCATAATCAGGACTCGCCGCCAGATAAAAATCACGTACGGGTCCCGCTTCATACGTAACCGTTTGCCTGTTCCGGTTATTCTCGTGGCTGATCTCACGCCCCGAGCCGACCAGAGTCACTCCCTTTGGCGCCTCTACTGTGACGATAAAGAAGGACATGTCGGCGTAAGTTACATCACCAGATTGCGGCGGAATTTCAGCATTCCAGCCTTCATCGTCGTAAACCGCAATCATGGGATAGGCGTGGGCGAGCGCGAGGACGTCATCGTAATAGGCTTGCACGCCATAATTTAATTCAATACTTTGCGGCACAGTCAGGCTGAAATCCATGTTCAGGGTGATGCTCTCTTTTGGCTTAAGCGGAGTTTTGAGCGGCACAGTCAACAGGCTGTCGTTGAGCGAATAATTTGGAATAATAATTTCGCCGTCCACGGCAACTTCATCCACGTGCATTTCGCCGCCGAGGATGTTGGCAAACAAACGGAGTTTTACTTCCTTCAAATCAACATCTTCGGCGTTGGTGTAAGTAACCGTTTCATTGCCTGTGATGTGATACAGGTCGTCGGCGATATTGAATTTGATTTCGTACATGCTGGCGTAGGGTAATTTGTCCAACACATTTTGATATTCGGGAGTGAGACCATCTTTGTAAATGGAGCGGTCTGTGGAAGATGGTTGAGTCGGGGTGGGCGGAATAGGCTTGGGCGTGGACTCAGCCCATTTTGTAATGAACAAGCATAGGGTTAGAGAAAGAAGCGTGCCTGAGAGGAGGAAAACATTTTTCATTGATAATTTTCCTTTAAGTAGTCCAATGCGTGGGCGAGGACTTCATCTGGATTTAAAAGATTTGTATCTATGATGATGTGAGCGTGTTCGCGGGCGTGAGAGAGGCGGCGTATTTGTTCTTCGTGGTCGGCGGGAATCCAGTTTAAGTTTCGGCGGGCAGTGGAGTTTTCGTACGAGCAGTCTAAAAAAATAAGAATATCAGGATTGGTGATGTGCTGCCACATGTATTTGACATAAGAATGTTCCTGCGCGATGTGCCGGCAGTGATAGCCCCGTTTTTCCAACCCTGCAATTAGCGTAGATTTTCCCGAACCGCATGGCCCGACGACGCCGATTAGAAATTTTTTCTCTTCGCCTTGAGTGGAACGGAGAGAAGCCGAGGCGTTACTCATTGGCGTGCATCAGGCGATGCAGTTCGTCGGGTCCGCCGAGCACAGCAAGTGTATCTCCCACGTGGACGATACTGCTGTCTGTTGGGTGCATTTCAGAATGATGGTCGTAGCGGAGCAGCACGACATTAAGATGATAGGTGTCTTCCACGTACCCGACAGTTTTGTTTGCGAAGGACGCTTCTTCCGAAACAATGACGCGCGCGAGGCTAAGCAATTGACCTTCGATGGAGATGGGGTTGGTCACATCTACGCCTGAGGCGGCGGCGGCAAAGACAGGCGCTGCCATTTCTGTGGCGCTCAATGCAATGAACCCAAATTGATCCTGGAGAGCGTGCGCGAAGTCTTCATCAAAAATGCGGATGACAACATTTATTTTCGGATTCATACTGCGGGCTTTGAGCGCAATTTGTAAATTCATTGCGTCGTTCTGGCTTGCCAGAATGATGGTGCGCGCCTCTTTGACATTGGCGGCTTCAAGTGATGATGGGCGCGTGGCGTCTTCATGAATAACAGGTATGCCGAGGTTGCGAACCACGCTCAACGTATCGGTATCTGCGTTGAATTCGATTGCGGCAATTTGTTCGCCTATTTCGTGCAATTTGAGCGCGACGCGGTAGCCGAGGTGTCCCAGCCCAACGAGGATGACGTGTTTATTTAATGTAGAGGCTACTGCCATTTCCCATTCCTTACTGCGCGCGCGGCGATTGAAAAGCAGGCTTCCGAAATCTGCCAATCCCTGCGCGAGCATAACGATGCCAACAACGGGCATTAAGAAGTGAAATAATTGTAAAACAATGTGGTGCGGAAAATCTCGATTTGGCGGTTGTAAAAACGTAACAGTGAGGACGATGTAAATGGATTCGATAAGGCTGTCAACGGGTTCGTTGAGAAGATTTGACAGAAAATAAAAAAGCACGCCGCCGCCAAGAATTGCAATGGAGAACCATAATAATGCAGAGCGGAACTCGCCCAGCAAAATGGTTGTATCGCGGATCGATGCCCGCAGGTGCTGCCAGCGATGTTTGCGTGTGCCTGCCTGATGTTTAGCCATTGATGGGAAGCCTGACAGTCATTCGTCTTACATCGTCGCCCGCGCGTGCGGAAACTTTCAAGACCAGCACGCTGATGTCGTCTGCGGGGCGGTTGTCATCAAGACTGACTGCGTGCGCGAGGAGCGCGTCTGCCAATTGCTGCGGAGCAGGATCCTGGTCTTCCATGATTGAGCGGATGGTTTCACTCACGTTCATGGGTTGACCACGCCGTTCGCCTGCGTGACTGATGCCGTCGGTGAAGATTACAATGGTAAGCCCAACTTCAAGCCCAAGTTCGGTAATGACGGGGCGCACATTGCGCGACGTTCCAAGTGAAATGCTGTTTTCACTATGTGAGTCGATATGTTCGCCACGGCAGATGAAGACAGGTACGGGGTTGTTGCGTGTAAGCACAATGGTCTTGCTGTGCAAATCTATTGATGCAATATTGAGTGTGCAGGTTACTTTGCCCGCCTTGTCTGCAAACAATGCGTCTGATGCGGCGCGCGCGGCGGCGCCATCGCGCACACCGTCAGCCAGCAAGCCGATCACTTTTCGCACGACCAGTTGCGAAACGGCTTTCGCGCCGCGTCCGCTGGTTTGACCATCCGCTAGTACAACGGAAAGTCCGCCAGTGGGGCGTTCCACGACTTCGAGCGTATCTCCGCTTTCAGAGACCGCATATTTGTTGATCTTGGCGACGGCAATTTGAATTTCCATGTGATGATTTTACTATGTCTTTGAGATTAAGTTTGCATTTTTGTGAATTGAATCCGGTTTGTGAATTTGCTACAATGCTCCTAATATTTGTTGACGAACGATAACTGCCAACAATATAATTCATA
>JAIFKY010000145.1 GCA_020049345.1 Anaerolinea sp. | reverse complement strand
GGCTGGCGGTCTTACGAGTTGGGGTTGCGGGGTCTCATTGATATAATAGGGGCGTGAACACCCAAACCATTCCTACAACTGAACCTTTCTTTTTTCCTGGCGGGCGCACAGGCATTTTGCTGGTGCATGGTTTTACAGGCACGCCCAAGGAAATGCGCTGGATGGGGGAATACCTCAACCGCGAACTCGGCTTCACTTGCCTCGGCGTTCGGCTGGCGGGACATGCTACACGCCCCAAGGATATGATTCGCTCGCGCTGGACGGATTGGACTGCATCTGTTGAAGATGGCTACAATCTTTTGCGCGGCGCAACGGATGATGTTTATCTCGTCGGGCTTTCGATGGGTGGGGCGTTGTCGTTGTTGATGTCTACTCGGCTGGCGGTGAAGGGCATTGTTACGATGTCTGCGCCGTATCAAATTCCGCAGGAACATCCCGCATGGCAAATACGGCTTTATAGTTATTTCAGAACCTATCTTCCAAAAGACAAGGGCAAGCCTGGCGCGGGTTGGTTTGATATGGAAGCCTTCAAGGGGCATGTCTCGTATCCGCTGAATCCGATTCGCTCGGCGGCAGAGTTGGAAGTTCTGCTCGAAAAAATGCGTGCCGCTTTGCCGAAGGTCAATGTGCCTGTCTGCATGATGCATTCCAAGGATGACGATTATGTCTTGCCTGAAAATATGGAGAACATTTACGCAGGGTTGGTGAATGCTGCGGATAAGACCAAACATTATGTTGCTGGTTCAGGTCATGTGGTCACACGGGATGCGGCGCGCGGACAGGTGTTTGAGATTGCGCGGGATTTTATTAAAAGGGTAGAAGGTCGGTAGGGTGTAGGTCACGTTTGTAACGTGACGGTTGCCCTTACGTTTGCGAGGAAAATTTGAATCGAAATCTTTTGTTAATTTCTGCCGCCTTATTTTTGTGGGGCATGGGCGAAGGGATGTTTTTTAATTTTGTGCCAATTCGTTTGGAGACTGAATTTTTATTAAGCAAACAGCAAGTCGGATTTGCCCTCGGTGCGTTTGGATTTTTCATGGCGATCACCCATATTCCGGGCGGGCATCTTGCGGATAAATTCGGTCGCCGCCCGCTGTTGATTGCGGCATGGTCCCTGGGCATTATCTCCACCCTAACGATGGGACTTGCCAAAAGCCTGCCGATTTATTTGGTGGGTTTATTTTTGTACGGTGTGACTGCCTTTGTGGCTTCGCCGCTCAGCAGTTATGTGACCGCCGCGCGCGGTAAATGGGAAGTTGGCACTGCGCTCTCGTTGACGACGGCAACCTACAGCCTCGGCATGGCGCTCGGTCCCGTCTCTGGCGGCTGGATTGCAGAACATTACGGGATGAACTCAAGTTATCTGGTTGCGTTTGGAATTTTTGTAGTCTCCACTCTTTTTATGTTTTTCATCGAACCGCAGCCGCTCGACAAACATGACCCTGCCGCGCCTCCCACCAATGTATGGAATAACACGCGCTTCATCAGTTTTGTGATGGTTTTTGCGTTTGCCATTTTCGCCATGTATCTTTCCCAGCCGTTGTCTCCAAACTTCCTCAAAGGTGTGCGCCATTTGAGCCTGACTCAAACGGGCTGGGTTTTCTCTGCCGGCGCGTTGGGAAATTCCCTGCTGGCGCTTGCCTTTAGCCGAGTCAAGCCGCGCAATGGTTTTTTGGCGGCACAATTTTTGGTGGCTTTTTTCGCCGTGCTCATTTGGCAGGGGACAGGCTTGCCGATCTTCATGCTTGGTTATTTCCTGCTCGGCGGATTCCGCGTGGCGCGTCCGATGGCAATGGCGCAAGCGCGCGGGCTTGTCCACGAATCGCAAATGGGGCTGGCGTACGGCACGATGGAAACTGTCAGCTCGATCATTTTCATTGTCGCCCCGCCGATTGCTGGTTTTGTCTTTGAGCGCGACCCATTCCTGATCTATCCGCTGGCAGTTGGTTTGATTGGCGTTTCGATTGTGGCTGGATATTTATTTTCGCCGCGCAATTTGTAAACGGTAATTAGTGATTGGTAATTGGTAAATCTAAAATCGGAAATCGGAAATTAAAAATCATGCTTGAAATTATCCCCTTTACTCTCGGACCTGTCTCGACCAATGCTTATCTCGTGGCTGATCCTGAAACAAAAGAAGCCGCAGTCATTGATCCTGCCTGGGATGGACACATCATCCTCAAGGCGGCGCAGGATCGCGGCTGGCGGATCGGTCATCTTTGGTACACGCACGCCCACTTCGATCACATCGGTGGCGCCGCTGCAATTGCGGATGCGCTAAATCCGCTGCCCCTCGTTGCCCTCCATCCCGATGACCATGTCCTCTGGCGCGCAGGCGGTGGCGGCGCAAAATTCGGCTTTAATATTGACCCAGGTCCCGAACCGACGATTGACTTTCAGCAGGGAATGAAACTAAAACTTGGTTCGAATGAATTTGAAGTGCGCCACACCCCAGGGCACACGAAAGGTCATTGTGTATTTGTTCTCGCTGAGCGTAGTCGAAGCGTGTGTTTCTGCGGTGACCTGATCTTCAACGGCAGCGTGGGACGCACCGACCTGCCCGGCGGCGACTGGGCAACTTTGGAAAACAGCATCCGCACGCAGATTTTCACCCTACCCGACGATACAAGGTTATTGTCGGGTCATGGAACTGAAACGACGGTGGGGCATGAGAAACAATTTAATCCATTTGTGGGCGGGCAAAGTTTGTAATGTGGGTGAACTTTGTGTTTGTGTGAAATAAACCGAATCAAAAACAGGATGACCGAAATCATCCTGTTTTTTTAATTTTGTTGATCTAAATACTTTAACCCCGATCCTGTATTAAATATCACCACACGCTCATCGGGTTGAATCCATTTTTGTTTGATAAGTTCTTTTAATGCGGCGAGCGTTGCCGCGCCTTCAGGGGCGGCAAAAATGCCCTCGGCTTTTGCCAGTTCTTTTTGCGCCTCTGTGATGGACGTATCGCTGACGGCAATGGCCGTACCGTTGCTCTCATACAGGTTTGCAAGAATTAAGTGATCTGCAAAACTCTTTGGCACGCGCAAGCCAGACGCAATGGTTTTGGCGTTGACCCAAAAATCACAGAAGGTCGCCTTTTTTTCAAATGCTTGCACAACCGGCGCGCATCCTTCGGCTTGCACAGAGACCATGCGTGGACGTTTTGCATTGTTCAGCCAGCCAAGTTGTTCGAGTTCTTCAAAGGCTTTCCACATGCCAACCAGCCCCGTTCCGCCGCCTGTCGGGTAGATGATGACATCGGGCAATTCCCAGTTGAAGGCTTCGGCCAGTTCGTATCCCATTACCTTTTTGCCTTCCATGCGGTACGGTTCCTTGAAGGTGGAAACGTCGAACCAACCATCCTTGCGGGCAGTTTCGCCTGCCATGCCGGCCGCGTCGCTGATGATGCCATCCACCAGAATTACCTCTGCGCCGGCGATGCGGCTTTCAACGATGTTGGCGTTGGGTGTATCTTTGGGCATGTAGATCAGGGCTTGCATATTGGCGCGTGCGGCATAGGCTGCCATGGCGCCGCCTGCATTACCCGCAGTGGGGATGATGACCTTTTGAATTCCCAATTCTTTGGCTTTGGATATGGCGGCAGAAAGCCCGCGCGCTTTGAATGAGCCGGTGGGATTACTGCTTTCTTCTTTTACAAATAGATGCGTCAAGCCAAGCGATTTCCCTACGTGCGGCAGGCGCAATAAAGCGGTATCCCCTTCGCCCAACGTGACCATGTTTTGAGATTCGCGCACGGGCAATAATTCATGCCAGCGCCACATGCCTTTCTGCCGCCTATGAATTTCGTCGCGGTCTACGTGTTGTCGCGCGGCGTTTAAGTCGTAATTCACCAAAAGCGGAGATTGACAGTCGGGGCAGAAGGTGTGAACTTTATCGGCCGAATAGATGCTCCCGCAATCGGTGCATTGCAAATTGGCCAGGTAGGAAACTTTTTCGGGAATTATTAACATGGGGTACTACATATTTTTATAACTCTGAAAGCGTTTCAGGATTATTTTTGAGGAGACGGAACAAAGGCTTCCACGCGCGCCCACAGTTCGCGGATGTTGATCGGCTTGGACATGTAAACATCGCAACCGGCGCTGAGGGCTTTTTCCGCATCGCCTTTTAAGGCGTTGGCGGTAACAGCAATGATCGGAACATACGCCAGCGCGTGTTTGTTGCTGCTGCGTATTCTGCGCGCTACTTCGTAGCCGTCAATATCGGGCAGGTTGATGTCAAGCAGGATCAAATCCACTTCTTCGCGTTCGGCTGCCGAGACGCCGTCAAACCCATTCATGGCTTGTATGAGTTTATAGCCGCGCGCTTCGAGCGCACGTTTGACGAGCATCATATTATCTGGGTTGTCTTCTATGTATAAAATATTGCTTCCCATGATTTATCTCCTCTAGGCTCCACTTTTGTCTTCGATGACGTTGATCACTTTGTCTACGAATTTGCGCGTTGGCAATGAGCCTTTTTGGTACAGCGCTTCAATACGTCCATTGAGTCGGTTGCGTTCTTCAACGGTGATATCCTTTGCGCTGACAACGACGATTGGAATATTCTTTGTGCGTGGGTCGAGTTTGAGTTCTTCCACGAAACCAAACCCATCAATGCCGGGCATGGTCAGGTCGCTGACAATTAAATCGGGCAGGTGTTGGCGCGCCATGGCGAGTCCTTCCCAGCCATCCTTGGCATGGTGTACGCGATACGATTTTTTCCCTTCGAGCAATCTGCGGATCAGCAGGGCGTCGTCAGCGTTGTCATCAACCAGCAGCACGGTGGTTACTTTTTCGTCCAGGTTTTCAAGCGCGGCTTGCAAGCCTTCCTGCGGGGCAGGGGATTGATCCTTGCTCAAATGCACATCCACAGCCCATTGGTCGCCAAGAACATGTTTTTCAACGGGGAAGGTATGACCTGTGCAGTTAAGCACAACAGTCTCTTCCTTGCTAATTGTGCCGGATTTCAACATTTTTTCAAGACCTGCGTAGGCTACTGCGGTGGCAGGTTCAACAGCCATTCCCTCACTTTTGGCAAGCGAGCGCATCGCGTCAAAGGCTTCTGCGTCTGTCACAGATTCCATTGTGCCGCCATGCTTTTGAATGATATTCCAAAGATAGGTGTATGTCTTGCCAGGGTCTCCGGTGGAGAGGATGATAATACGCGTATCAGGGATGACTGACTCGGCGGTATCTTTTCCGGCTTTGAAGGCTTTCACCATTGGCGAACAGCCTTCTGCTTGAATGATGGCAATTTTGGGGATGCGGCTTATTAATCCCATCTCGAACATTTCTTTGAAACCCTGGTATACGCCCATCGGTCCCATGCCGCCGCTGACTGCTTGAATGTACCAATCGGGCGCGCGCCAGCCAAGTTGTTCCACGATCTCATAGGCAATGGTTTTCATCGATTCACGCGCAGGGATTGAACTTGCGCCGCGATCTAAAAGTAAGTGTTTGCGCTGCGCAAATTGACTTGCGATCTGCTTGGTCTGATCGTAATTCCCGCTGACGCGGATGACCTCGGCGCCGAAGAGCGCGGCTTCGCGCAACTTTTCCTGCGGAACGAGGCTGGTCATAAAAACCCAAAGTTTGATCCCACCTCGGGCGCAAGCCGCCGCGTACGCCACCGCCGCATTGCCTGTTGATGCGATCACGGCTTCGCGTACGCCGCCTTCGTTCATCGCGGCAACAGCAACTGCCGCTTGCCGGTCTTTGAAAGAGGATGTTGGTCCGTAGCGTTCGTCTTTGAAGTACACCCGATCATGCCCCAGGTTGGGCGCGAAGCGTTGTGAAAGCCAAAGCGGAGTTCCACCCACAGGATAGAGATCCAATGCGGAGGGGTCGGTCAGCGGCAATACATCCTGATAGCGCCACAGGTTTGATGGACGTCCCGGCAAGCCGCGCAAAATATCGCGCTTGAATGATTCGTAGTCGTAACTTGCCTCCAACCATTGCGATTCGCACTGTTTGCAAACGGCTGGCAGGAAGGGTTCGTAGGCTTGTTGGTTGCCGCAGATGGCGCATTGCAGAAATTTTGGCTTTGCCATGATGTTATTTCACCTTTGGTTCTTCTTCGATTTTAGCTTCGATGGGCAGGAAGACGTAAAAGGTTGAGCCTTCGCCGTCTTTGCCTGTGCTTTCAGCCCACAGGCGCCCGCCGTGCATTTGGATCAGGCGGCGGCTGATGGGCAAGCCCAAGCCTGTTCCGCCCACTTTGCGGGTGGTGGTGGTATCCACCTGGGTGAATTCCTGAAAGACTGATTCGAGCAGTTCCATGGGGATGCCGATGCCCGTATCTTTTACGCTGATCAGCACGTTATTTTCTTCACGCGCCACATGGATGGCGATTTTGCCTTTTTCAGTAAATTTGATCGAGTTGTTGATCAGGTTGATCATCACCTGACGCAGGCGAATTTTATCAGCATTGATCTCCACTTCGTGATCTGAATCCGCGTCAATGAAGAGCGCCAGATTCTTTTCGCTTGCCAGTGGCGCTGTAATGCTGGTTACTTCTTCAATGATCTCTTGCAGGTTGAACTTCTCAATATTGAGGTTCATTTTACCTGATTCGATCTTTGCCATGTCCAACACGTCGTTGATCAGATGCAGCAGGTGTTGTCCGTTTTTGTAGATCAGTCCCAGATCGTTATTCATGTTTTCGGTCAGCGGACCATCCAGTTCTTCGAGCATTACATCTGCAAAGCCGAGGATCGAATTGAGCGGTGTTCGTAATTCATGCGACATATTGGCGAGGAAGGATGATTTGAGACGATCCAGTTCGCGCAATTGCGCCACTGTGGCGCTTTGTTCCTGGTATAAGCGGGCGTTTTGCAATGCCACCGCCACTTGCAGTGCCAATGTGGTGTAAATATTGGCGTCTTCCTGTGAGAAGTACCCAACTTGAGCCGATTGAACATCGAACACGCCGATCACCTTGTCGCCAGAAACCATGGGCACAGCCATTTCTGAACGGGTGTCGGGCAGGTATGGGTTGGGGAGATAGTCAGGCTCTGTGCGCACGTCGCTTACGATTAGGGCAGTGCGCTCGCGGGTGGTGCGCGCTACGATTGATTTTTCTGTGTTCATTGGAATGGCATGTCCAGCGATTACCATTTGTTTGCCGATTTCGCCCGCGCCTGAGGCGAGTAATAAGGTGTTCCACGAATCATCTGCGAGATAGATGTGCGCGTGATACAGGTTGAATCGCTCTTTTGTCAGGTTCACCACGGATTGCAGTAATTCATCTGGATCAAGTGTGGTGGACGCGGTAGTGCTAACGACCGCCACCGTTTCCAATTCACGGGCGCGTTTTTCATTTACTTCCAAAAGGCGCAGGCTTTGCATAACAGTAGCAACCTGCCCCGACAGGGTTAAGTATGGCTGAATGCCTTCGATTGTAAACTGTCTGGGTTTGTGGGTTGTCTCCAACAATATCCAGCCTAATAATTCGTTGCTGGTGGCAATTGGCAGAATCGCTGCCGAAGATACCCCCAGCATTTTGAAGGTTTTCTGCGTTAGCGGATCAACGTGCGGAGCGTCATTAAAATCATTGATCAAGATGGCTTCGTTCAGTTGTATGGTTGAAACAAGCGGAATTTGTTTGTCGGTAAAACGGTTGCCCAGGAACCGATCTTCCATGCCTTCACGATCCCATACTGCCACGACATGAGCCGTGACGGGGGTATCTGAAACCTTTACTGCCACCACAATGCGATCCAACTCTGTGTGGTCAATATATTTCACCAACTCTTTCATTGTGTCCACTTCGTTGCTGGTGGAGGTGATGGCGCGGCTGGCGGCATATAGATTTTCGGTAACAATCAGCGTGTTTTGAGTTTGCTCTGCCAGACGTAAATTTTCAATATGGGCGCTGACCTGCGTGGCGATGTTGTTGGCTAAATCAAGCGCTTCAGGCGATATATTATTCAAGCCTGCCACAGTCAATTGACCAATGGTTTCGCCGCGCACACTCAGCGGCTGTTCAAAGGATATATTCTGAGGGATGCGCGTGTTTTCAAAGGGTGTGACCTGAATTGAGTCGTAGGCGTAGCCCAGCGTATCTGCTTTTTGACTGGTAAACGATTGCCAGTTTTCACGCGTCAGGCGGCGGGTGGCTTCTTCCGCATTGGCGCGGGCGCGCGAGGCTTCAGCCAACAGCCGCAGACTTTCTACTTGCTGCGAAATTTGACGCGCAACTGCCGAGATCATTTCCCTGTCCTGGTCAGTTAATGGGCGGGTGGGATCAGTTTTCAGGAAGAGATTGCCGATATGTTCATCGAGTACGTTGATGGTTTCCTGGACATCAGGTTGTTCAGGGGCTGATTCGGCGAATAGGGCAACTGATGATTGATCATACATGTACCCAATGCGCTCGCTGTTGCGGATGCCGTCCATGAAGGATTCCCAGTTTTGGTGGGTAAACTGACGGTTGGCGGCTTGCGCTTCAGCACGCGCGCGTTCGGTTGCGGCAAGCAGGCGCAGGTTTTGAATTTGCAGTGAGACTTGTTGGGCAACGGCGCTTGCCATGCCTTCCTCTTCTGCTGTCCATGCGCGTTGTTCGGGCGCCTCAACCTTTATTTCTCCGATGGTTTCACCGCTCGCCGTCAGCGGAGTCTTGATGGCGCTTTCAGGGTTTTTTTCAGGGACCTTTGCCGTCTGAATCGGCAACACAGCGTCGCCGCTGTAAGCGTAACCGATCTCTTCTTTTTCGTAGAGGATGGCGGGTGCGTTCGCTTTGGCAGGAGATATGCGTTGTTCACTTTCCTTTAACTGCGATTCAAGTTCGCGGATGCGCAGGAGAAGCGTGTTCAGCTCGTGGCTTTCCGCTGTGGGTGAAGTTCCCTTTTTTTCCAAGGCAACACCCCCGCTGTCGTTGTCTGTGAGCGGTTGCTTTGCGATTTGTTCAAGATCGGAAAAGAGTTTTTCTACCCGTTTTTGTGATTTTTCATCGGGGGGCATAAGTAAATGTCTCCTGAGCCTGCACCGCTTATTTCCTGTCTGTCATGTCCAACTGCGTATTCCTGTGCGGTTTTGCGAACCAGCAGGGTATTTATACAATCGGGGGGCGTGTTCACCAATAAACAATATCGGCAGGAAGGGAAGGTAGTGGGCATATTCGCCCACTACCTTCTGCTTTTAAAGATGGATTTTACGCTAAAATTTCTGTTCTTTCATCCACTTGCGCCCTTCTTCTTGCGTGGCGCAGTTGAAAACGGTAAGTTGTGTGCCGGGAACTTTGGACACAATTTGATCCACCATCAATTTTGCCACTGCGCTCTTGGGCTGGACAACCACCATAAACTTAACTCCTGTCGCTAGGAATGCAGGGAACCATTCGGTGTTGATCCATTCCTGTTCTTCGAGTCCGATCACGCCGATGTCGGTTGTGTCGCCGATCCACTGGGCGTCTGGGAGTTTCTTTTTATACTCATCCAGGGTGGTGCTCAAGCCTTCTTTGATGTTTCGTCCAACGTGACCGCCATGCCATTGTGAGATTATGGAGCGGGTTTCTTCGTCCCAGATAATGGAGAGATAGGGAAATTCTTTTACAGTTTGCATTGTATATACTCCTTCGGGTTAATGGAAAGCAATAGGATTCTATGAACACATGGATTGTGCTTTGTCTGTTTATAATCCGGAAAGGACCTCCTTCATAAGTATATGCCTATTTTTTGTCTTTCATGCTTAGTTGTGCAATGGTCATGGGTGCGCCCAGGGCATGTCCCAGTTCACGCGCGGCAATTTGAAGCACGGCTTCCACGGTGGTGGCGCTTTGGATCTTCTGGCTGATGACATTCAGCGTGGACTCGCGATCAGCCTGTTGTTGCGCGCGCGCAAACTGTCGGCGATTTTCCAACACGGTGGCGATTTGGGGTCCCATGGCTGAGAATAAACGCGTTTCATCTTGTGTAAAGTTATGGACTTCTTCCGATTCCAACAGCAGAACGCCCGTTTGATATGAGCCTGTGTATAAAGGCAAAACGGCTATTGCGCGAATATTTTGATGTGTGACCACTTCCAATGCGCCGGGATCAAGGCGCGGGTCGTTAAATGTATCGTCGAAGAATACAGGGACGGGGCTTAAGAATAACGATAGGACATGGATCATCTGAAGCGTGTAGTGGGTTCCAATTTCGGTCGGTTTGTGTCCGGCGCCGTTCCACCAATTAGCCATCGTCGTCATGCTGTCCAATTCACCCGCTGAGTTACGCTCAAAAGTGCCAATAATGGCGCGATTGATTTTCGGAATCCCCAGGGTTTCAACTGCAACTTGCAGCAATTCCTGTAAGTCTGTTGCACGGGTCAGCCGCAAACTGGCATCAGATAGTTTTTCTGTTTGCGCCAGGGCTGATTGAGTTTGCGCCGAGAGGCGCGCGCCTTCCAAAGCCAGAGCAATTTGATCGGAGACCTGCAGCAGGAATGCGCGCTCTTCATCAGATGTGGGGTTGCGCGGGTCATCGGCTACAGTCAGCGTTCCGACAACTTCGCCGCCCAGCACGCGCATTGGGATGTTTGCAAAAAGTTCGTCTGCCAAAACTTCTTCACCTATGGGGCGGGTGCCTGTTTGGTCGTATATGAAGCCTGTGGGCAGGTCTGCTGTTTCACGATAGGTATTCCAGCCTTCATGGCTCATGGCGCGGTACAGGCTGTTAATCTCTTCGAGGCGTTCTGCCATTTCCTCCTCTGCTTTTTTGCGCTCGGTGATATCTTGGTTTGCGCCGAAGAAGCGGGTGATTTTTCCATTCTCGTCCCGCTCGACAGTCACTGAGACCGCGATGTGTCCCAGTCCTCCGCCTTCATATAGAATGCGGTGGTCGATGATGGTGTTGTACACTCTTTCTGTTGAGTTCAGCGCTTTTCCAATCTCTACGCCCACGATGGGTGCGTCATCAGGATAAACAAACAACTCCGCATATTGGGCGGATGTGATTTGATATCCCCCCACCTTTTCGGCAGTAGTGTGGAAGAGTGAATAGAATTGGTCGTTGAAAGTAAAGATGTCTTTCTCGACGTCGTATTCCCAATTGGCAAGGCGGGCGATTTTGAGCGCTTCCGCCAGGCGGGCTTCATTAACGCGTAGTACTTCTTCCGCCTGTTTGCGCTCGGTGACGTCACGGTTGAGTCCGACCAGTCCTATGATGTTCCCCTGGATGTCTCGAAGGGGGATTTTGGTCGAGCTCAACCACCTGAAAGCGCCGGTTGCATGGTCGATGCTTGCTTCTTCATGATCGATCAGCGGCAAGCCTGATTCCATCAAGGACTTTTCGTCTGCAAAATACTGCTCAGCCAACTCACGTGGGTGGAAGTCAAAGTCGGTTTTACCCACAACTTCGTCCGATGTTTTTGCGCCCAAAGAGCGCACCACCGTATCGCTCGCCAACAGAAAACGATGTTCTGAGTCCTTGACATAGACCAGATCCAGCATGGTACTCATCAATGTGCGCAACAGGCGGCGTTCAGATTCCAGCGCTTCTTGAGCCAGTTTACGCTCGGTGATGTCCTGATTCGCGCCATAGTAACGGGTGATCTTTCCGTTCTCATCCCGTTCGACGGTCACTTTGACTGTGATGTAACCGACACCGCCATCTTCATACACAATACGGTGGTCAAGGGTGGTGTTGTACACTCTTTCTGTCGAGATTAGCGACTTTTCGATTTCCGAACCCACAAGTTTCATATCATCGGGATGTACGAATACCTCTGCATAGCGGGCAGATGAGATTTGATACCCGCCCGCTTTTTCGACAGTGGTGCGGAAGATTGAATAGAATTCATCGTTGAAGGTGAATAGGTCTTTCTCGACATCATATTCCCAATTGGCAAGGCGGGCGGCGAGGAGCGCTTCTGACAACTTGGCTTCATTTTGGCGGATTGACTCAACCAATTCAGCGCTGTGCATGGCGATGGCGATTTGTCCGCACAAACCTTCAAGCAGTAATCGGTCTTCATTGCCCAATGCGCCAGCCTGATCGCTCTGCACATCAAGCACGCCCAGCACCGTGTTTTGCCATTTGATTGGCACGGCAATTTCACCTTTTGTTTCAGGCAGAAGGGGGTTGGGCTGCCAATCTGGGTCGTCTGCCAGGATGGGGCGCAAGATGGTCTCTCCTGTGGCGGCGGCGGTACCGATCAAGCCGCTGCCCATGGGCATTTTGTGACCACCTGCCAGCATCTTTTGTCCCGTTTCGCCGTATCCGTTGATTAGAATGACGGCATCCTGCGCGGCGTCGTAGCGCAGTAATTGGGTGTGGTAATAGCCGAGGCGTTCTTTGGTGAGTGTTACGACTCGTTTGAAGAGATCATTTAATTCGGTTGTGGCAGCCACTTCCTGCGAGATTTCGGTACTCACTTGCACTTGATAACCGCGCCGTTCAAATGCCTCTTGAGCTTCATTCTCCAGCCGTTTATTTTCGGTGATGTCACGCGAGATGTTTGCCAGATAGAGTGGTTCACCGTTTTCTTTATAGATCATGAAGGTGCTGGCGTAACAATCCACCAAATTCCCTGTTTTGAGGTTGCGGTATTGCAGTTCGCCACTCCAGACGCCTTTTTCCATGAGGATTGGCAATACCTGACTTTGTACCTTCTCAAGGCTATCTTCAGTAAGCACTTCGAAAATTACGTGTTGATCCAGTTTCTGCGGGTCAATTCCGACCATTTCACAGCCGGCATCGCTGAGGAAGATCATCTTGCCATCCAGTGTGGACATGTTGATAAATTCACTGCTGGATTGTACGAGTTGCGCCAGACGGCTTCTTTCTTCTTCTGCCTGTTTGCGCTCGGTAATATCTTCAAATGTACCCAGGATGCCGATGACATTTCCCTGAGCATCGTGTAGCGGGATTTTTGTAGTATCCACCCAGGTCTGTTTTCCGCTTGCCTGTAATTGTGGTTCGATGATGTGGTATTTTGGTATTCCAGACTCCATTACATCGTTATCATCTTTTATGTAGGCATCAGCTTCTTCTTTTGTCCATGCCAGTTCGTGGTCGCTCTTGCCAACAATTTCCGACGGGTCATTGAGTCCGGCGCCTTTGGCGAATAACTTGTTACTGCCCAGATAAACAGAGTTTCTATCCTTCCAGAATAGGAATCCGGGCATGGTATCCAGCACCAGTGTCAGGAATTTTTGGTTCTCCTGCAACTCTTGCTCCACCCGCTTGTTCTCGGTAATATCGCGGATGGTGCCGATCAGCCCCACCGGTTGGTCCTTGTCATTCTTTTGAACAGCGACCGTCATCAGGGTTGGGAAGGTTGTGCCATCTTTACGGGCATGACCAATTTCGCTCGTATTCCCGCCGGTTGCCATTGCCCTTTCATTAAAGGGTGCAACCTCTTTTTCCAGTTGTTCTGGGGTGTGGAAGATGCTCAGGTGTTTGCCTAAAATCTCATCCACTGTGTATCCGTGCATCTTTGCCCAGGCAGGGTTTGTGTATAGAATATTTCCATTCAGGTCTGCCAGGGCAACGCCGTCAGCAGTCTGTTCCATGGCGTTTTGCAGACGGCGCATTTCCTCTTCTGCTCGTTTGCGTGCGGTAATATCCCAGAAGGAAACCTGTATGCCGCTGACTTTTCTATCCTCATCATAAATCGGGGTTTTGACGGTTTCCACATAGGTGGTTTCACCTTCGTGGACAGCGCGTTCTTCGATGAGTTCCTCTGTTTTCCCGCTCTCCATCACGGCTAGATCATCGCGCCGATATTTTTCTGCCAACTCCGATGGGTGCAGATCGAAATCGGTCTTGCCTACAAGGTCAGCCAGCGTGGTTTGTGATGCCTCCAGGAAACGTTGGTTTGCAAACGTGAAGCGCCCTGCCAGGTCTTTGCGGCAAATGCTCATGGGTGAAACTTCAACGAGAGATTGATATAACGACCGGGTCTGGCTCAGAGCCTCTTCCGCCCGTTTGTCTTCTGTGATGTCACTCATGATTACGCTAAAATGTGTTACTTGTCCGGCTTCATTTTTAATTGCAGACGCGTTAAGCAACACGTTAATTTGGCGTCCATCTTTGGTTAAACGCAGGGTTTCGGTTGGGAGAATATTCTCGCCCTGCGATAAACGTTGGATAAAGTTTACAGCCTGTTCCCGCAATTCGGGAGGGGATAGGATTATTGCAGGTTTGCCGATGATCTCTTCCCGGGTGTACCCAAACATGTGCTCAGCGGCGCCATTCCAACTGACGATTTCGCCCTTCAATGTGGCGCTCATGATGGCTTCATTTGCCGTTTCTATAAAAGAGGCAAGGTATTTTATTTCGGCTTCCGCTTGTTTCCGCGTGGTTATATCTTCAAAACTGCCATCGTAATACAGGGTTTTCCCGTTTTCATCGCGGAAAATTTTTGCGCCTTCAAGTACGAAAATGGTTGAACCGTCTTTCTTTTTCCATTCGCTTTCGAGGTTATTAATTACGCCTTCGCGTTCAAGTTTTTCCTGAAATTTCTTGCGCGCATCTTCCTGCTCAAATCCGGCCTTTTCCAAATTCCTTTGAGATAACTCCTCAAAGGAAGCAAACCCAAGCAGGCGAAGTCCGGTTGGGTTGATCATCAAAATTTGTCCATCAGGTGTTGTGCGATACAAGCCAATGGTCGCATTATCGTAGATGGAGCGAAAACGTTCTTCGCTTGTGCTCAATTCTTCTTCCATTTTCTTGCGCGCGCTGACATCGGCGATTTCTGAGAGCAGCGCCTGCTTACCTTCAAATTCAAAAGGTTGAATTGAAATTGAAACCCATAACATGCTGCCGTCAATGCGGCGGGCGCGTAATTCGTTATTTGTGATGGAACCTTCAACGTTAAACCGTTCCAGCAATGTCTTGCGATCTTCCATGTCCCAATAGAAATTAGGCACCGGCATACCGATCACTGATGTGATATCAGCCAGTCCTAATAAATTGGCAATGGCTTTATTGGCATATAAAATTGTGCCATCCCCAATCTGTGTGATCAGTACGCCAATGGATGATGTATAGAGAATCTTCTGCTCGTAGCCGGCAATGTTCCCGCTTTGTTTGTTATTATTTTGGGAATTTTTTTGTGAAGCGCTCATTGGTTGCCTCCATCTGTGTTTGGTGATTCCACAGGTGAGATTGATCCGCCGCCATTATTTATGATGGTTTCTTCTGCAAGGGTGGTGGAAAGATGCGGTGGTTTGGGTTCTTCAGTGGTTGTTGCCAGCCGGACAATTGTCTTGCGCCCCAGAATAACGCCCAACTCGCGCGCGGCAGAGCGCAGGATGGTGGCTGGGTCGGTGGAGCCGCGCACGGCGCTGGTAATTTGGCGCAGGGCTTGCTCGCGCTCGGCTAATTTTTGGGTTGTCGCCAGGGCTTGTTCTGTTTGCTTCGAAAGGCGCAAGCTTTCAATATGTGCGCCAAGGCGTTCGGCAACCGCGGTGGCTAGATCAATGGACTGAATGTCGTCTGCTTGAATACCCTGGACGATGAGTTTGCCAACTGTTTCATCGCGGACTTTAATGGGCAGTCTTAGCGCCGACTCGTCCGTCTGTTGGCTTTCATTCTGATCGAGAAGACGGACTTCCTTCAAATCGTAGATGTAATTCATCCCCTCGCTGGTATTCATGTAGTCTTTCCAGCCTTCGTGTGTGATGCGGCGCGAGGCTTCTTCTGCCTCAAAGCGGAAACGTTCAGCGCTGTCCAACAGGCGCAGGTTTTCGATTTGTTGTGACATCTGGCGCGCCACGGCATTTACCAATTCAGCCGTGCGGGGATTTCTCCTCTCCTGCTCCAATTCAACCATCAGCGAGCCAAACGTTTCGCCGGTGATGGTGATGGGGGCGGTAAGCGTATCCCCCTCTGCAATCTGTTCTTGATCTGTAAGCGGGCTGATTGTATCGTTTGCGAACATAAAGCCGATTTTCTCGGGCTGATGGATCGCATCCAGATATTCCTCCCAATTGGAGTGGGTCAGGCGGCGGGCGAGGGATTCAAGCTCGGCGCGGGCTTGTTGTGTCTCGGCGACCAATCTCGAGTTTTGAATGGCAACCGCCATCTGTCCGGACATTGGCTCGAATGCCAGCAGGGCATCCTGGTTCAACAAGCCGGCTTTCTCGCTTTGCACATCCAACACACCGATTAGTTTGTCACCCACCAGCAGGGGGACTGCAATTTCAGAACGGGTATTGGGCAGGAGTGGGTTGGGGCGGAATGTGGCACTGGTGGCGGTGTCGGCAATCACCACGGAGCGTTTTGTCAGGGCGGCGCGCCCATTGATCGAGTTGTCGTTCAATGGCAGGCGGTGACTGCGCTTGATCAATTCCTCACCTACAGTTCCTGTGCCGAATTGCAACACCAGTTCCGTCTCGGCGGGATTGACCAGGTAAACCTGAACATAATATAAGCCAAAGAATGTGCGCATGATCTCTGCCGCATCCTTCAACATGGAATTGATCTCGCGCACTTGTGATACCGATTGACCGATTTCTGTCGCCAGCGCCAG